>CABUTP010000027.1 GCA_902494545.1 uncultured Collinsella sp.
ACACCGCAGACATGCGCGACAAGTTCGTAAGCTGGATTGCCCGTGGCGAGTATACAATCGACGGCGTTTTCGATTACGGCGACACCACCGCTCGCGCCCTGCACACTGTCAAAGGTGGCTCCGGCGAGCGCGACAACGGCAACGGTTCGCTCATGCGCATCGCGCCCCTGGCGTTTGCGGACGCGACTGACGCAGGGGTCAGCGAGGTCTCCGCGATTACGCACGCCCACAGAACGTCGACCGACGCATGCGTCATATTTGTCGAGCTGATGAGGAGCGTGATGAACGACGCGCTCCCCTCGTGGGCACTCCATCTGAAAGGTATGCCTGAGCAGGAAATCAGGTCAGGCGGCTTCGTGCGCGACACGCTTAAGGCAGCCACCTGGTGCTTCGTCAACACCAGCAGCTACGAAGATTGCGTGCTTGCCGCCGTCAACCTGGGCGACGACACCGACACCACCGCGGTCGTCGCCGGCGCCCTCGCCGGCACAGCATACGGCATGGACGCCATTCCGCAGGAATGGATCGACACCCTGCGCGGCAAAGAGCTGATAGAACGGTGTTTGTTTTAGGACACGTCCTCAACGAAGACAATGTCAGTCAACGCAAATGATTAAGGGACCGCATAAATGATGATTACAGAATGCGACGTTCGCCTGATGAAGTCCCATTGGCTACCGTCTTAAAGGGTCGGCTGCAGCCGTCCCACCGTTTATTTAGATCTACCACGACGGACAGCTCGCACTACTGCGCGCTGTCCCGTACCGCCCCCCCTACTTCCCAAAGATCGCTGCAAGCAGCCCCTTGCGTTTGGGCTTTTCCTCTCGGTAGGAACCCTCGGCCGCCGCTGCAACCTGCCGCGGCTGTTCGCCGCCGCCGCGGCGTACGATCTGGTATAGGAAGGGCGATTTAACGTATTTGACCTCGATGGGCGTGGCGTGCACGGTGCTTTCGCTCGACAGCATCACGTTGGGATTGAGCGGTGCCACCACATGTGTCTCGCGTTTGTCGCTAAACACCACCGCGGCCGCGCGACCCGTCTGACCGTTCACGGCGATGCGTACTTGCTCGCCGTCGCGGCTATCCGACGCCGGGCGATCGACAAAGTAGACCGGTACCATCACCAGGCCATCCTTGTGCTTGCGGGCCTTGCGCGCCCACGTGCGGATGCTCTTTTTATTGAGCCCCAGCATCGCCTCGGCATCGTTGCCTGCAACGTCAAGCGCCAGCTTATCAATGACCACCTGGTCCTTGGTGGACGCATCGACGGAAACGACGCGGAAGTCGCCTTCCTGCATAGCGGGATCGAACGGCCCCACCTTGCCAAAGTCCCACGGCTCCAAAATGCCCATAAGGCGAACATCCAGGTAGTTGGCCCTGGGATATGCCCAGTCGAGCACCTCGTAGTACACCAGGGTCTCCTTGCTCAGGCCCTTGCCCGGGAAGGACGCCATCATGCGCAGGTCCGCCAGCGCCATGGGGAAATAGAAGAGCATCATGTCGTTTTGGATTGCGTCTTCCACGTCGTGCCCGGCAAAGGCGTCGGGGTACTGGCGCACCAGCTGCAGCGCGTTGGCACGTGCCTGCTGCGGCGATATCTCACAGGGGACGCCCTGTTCGGGAACGTATTCGGCACCCACGCCCATGGTCAGTCGCTTGCTAAACGTACCGGGCTTGAGCAGGTCAGCCACGCCAATCTTGTTGCCGCAGGACGGGCACTCAAACACGCGTTGGGTCGACTCGCCCTCAAAGGACGCGCCGCAGAAGGGGCAGGGAATGCTCACGTGCGTCGCCTCTTGGAACTCCTGCGCCGTTCCGCGATCTTCCCACAGCAAGTGCTCAAGAACCGACTGATTGCGCCAGTACGAATTGAAGAAATACCAGTCCGGGTCCTCTGGGCGCTCGAGCTGCGAGACGTGCGTGAGCTTGAGCAGCCCGTCAACCACCGTCAGCGGCGTATGACGGATACCCAGGACGCTCTTGGGCTCCCCCGCATCGGCCTGCCACGGAACGACCGTGCCGCAATAGGCGCACTCAAAGCTGCGTTTAGCCTGGTGTGAGTACATAGGGCCGCCGCAGTTTTGGCATTTAATGGCAAACATCTCGTCCATGGATACGTCCTCCTTTGCACAGGGGCTGTCGACATTAAGTATGTCGGGCAGACAGGCACATGCCCATACCCATGTGGCCCAAAATGGAGCACCCGGTCGGACAAGAAGCCCCACTCGTTAGCGCCGGCAGACCATTGCTGCATTTTCTGAGCATCGGTACATGTTACGTCTGTGCGAGCTACACTATCCCCTTAATAAGAATGCGAGGAGATACGCCATGCTATTTGTAAATCGGCTGGTACATACGCTTGTTCCCGGCAGCGAAAGCGAGCCGGTCGATACCTCCTGCCGCACCAACGCGGGTTTTGCCGCAAGCCTCATCTGCATCGGCCTCAACATCACACTGTGCCTGGCCAAGGGCATAGCCGGTCTGCTCGCTGGCTCCGTCTCGCTTATCGCCGATGCCTTCAACAACCTTTCCGACGCCTCGAGCAACATCGTAAGCCTGCTCGGATTCCGCCTTGCCAGCCGCCCGGCCGACGAGGGGCACCCCTATGGCCACGGCCGCTACGAGTACCTGGCGGGGCTGTTTGTCGCCGTTCTCGTTTGCGCCGTCGGCATCAACCTGATCCTGGAGTCGGTCACCAAGATCATCAAGCCCTCCCCCACCGCATATTCGACGCTCTCCATGGCGGCCCTTGTCCTGTCCATGCTCGTCAAGTTTTGGATGGCGGCGTTCAACCGCATGCTGGGCAACCGCATCGATTCCGAGACGCTCATCGCCACGGCGCAGGATTCCAAAAACGACGTCATTGCCTCGGCCTCGGTCCTGGCCGCAGCGCTTATTTCGCAGACGACCGGCTTTGACCTCGATGGCTGGGCAGGCCTGGGCGTGGGCATCTTCATCTGCATCAGCGGCATGGGCCTGGTGCGCGACGCCATCAGCCCGCTGTTGGGGCAAGCGCCCGACCCCAAGCTCGTCCAGGCAATCCGCGACAAGATCATGTCGTATCCGCAGGTCCTAGGCACGCACGACCTGATGGTGCACGACTACGGCCCCGGCCGCCAGTTTGCCAGCGCACACGTGGAAATGCCAGGTGAGGGCGATGCCTTTGAGCACCACGAGATCCTGGACACCATCGAGCACGATATCAAACGGCAGATGGGCATCGGCATCACGCTGCACTGCGACCCCATCGCCACGAACGGCGATGACCTGCGTGGCTGGGTCAAGCGCGGCATAGCGCAAATCGACCCCACGCTCTCCATCCATGACCTGCACGAGCACGACGGGTTCGTTTCGTTTGACCTGGTGCGCCCCGACGGCTTTGACATATCCGACGAGGAGCTGCTGGAGCTCGTCACGCGCATCGTGCACGAGCGCCGGCCCGATGTCTCGTGCGTCGTCACATTTGACTCGGGCTTCAGCTCGCCCGACCGTCCGGCCGAGCAGCTGTAATCGACAGCAAAACGGGGCGCAGGACCGCCGGCCAACGCGCCTACGCGCCCGGTCACGCAATCCTGCGCCCCGTTCTTGTTTGCGCTGCTAAGGCTCTAGCCGCTCGACCGCTAGTTCCCCTGCGCGCCCGAAATGCCGTTTTGTAGGGCATCCCAGGCGTTCGTTGCCATATCGCCAAGGTTCTGCGCGGTATCGCCGAGATTCTGAGCCGTGTCACCCAGCTCTTGGGCCTTGTCCCCAAGCTCCTGGGCCTTGTTGCTCAGGTCCTCCAGCGTGTTGGAGCTCGAGCTGTCCGCGCCGCCCTGGTCGCCGGACGCATTACCCGACGAGCCGTCCTTGCGCGTGAGCTGAACCTCGAGGTTGCCGTTGTCGTTATAGTAGGCAGACGTTACGACCCAGTTGGCATCGACAACAGGCGTTGAGCCGTCATCGGTCAGAATCACGGCGTTCGAAAGATCGGCCCCGCGCGACTTAAGGAGCTTCTTGGCGTTGGACCAGTACTGACCCGGGATATCGCTCAGGTCGACGGTGCCGGACTGGGTGGTCTCGGTCTGCTCGGCTGTGGTATCAGTCGTGGCGCCCCGCTTGTTGAGCATGCCCGACACAATGGCGAACACAACCGACAGGGCAAAGAAGATCGCCAGCACGATGAGGATCTTCTTGATCACGCTCGACGAACGCGAAGGCTTCTTCTCCTCGTCCTCGCCATATTGGGGAATGGACTTGGGATACTCACGATACGGCTCGCGCGCATATCGGTCGCGCGACTCGTAGCGCGGCTGTGCCGTGCGCGGCATATAGGTCGTCTGCTGAGGTTGCGGAATGGGATTTTGCAGCAGGTCATCATAAGGGTCTGCTGCCGCGTTGCCGTAGGAGCTCTGCGACGAGACACCATACGGGTCCTGCGCTGCGTTCCCGTAATTCACAACACGCGTGGGATCGGCCGACGTCTGCGTCGTATCGGGGGCAGCGTAGCCGGGATTCGGCACGACGCGGGTCTCATCGGCGCCATTGCCCGTCCGCGGGGAGCCGTAGCCACCCATTACGGTCGTCTTATCCTGGTCCATGCAACGATTCCTTTCCGTCGCCCGTAAGCATCAAGTTATCCATGCATTCTACCCGCGCAAAAGCCTATGATGGGCAAAGCCCGCCGGTATCTACAAGACATGCGCGGCCGACGGTCACAATCGAATCGAGGATATGTCATGGTAAAAAGCAAGCTCATCAAGGACACGACGCGTGCCGAGCGTGAGGAGATCATTAAGCTGGCACTCGCGGGCTGCGGTAACGGCAGCTGCGACAACTGCGGAAGCTGCAGCTTGGGAGCCGGCGATCCATATGGCACCTACCAGCCCTACATTGACGGCGAGATGGAAATCGCCGACATCAACATGATGGTCGCCGAGCGCAACGCCAAACTCTTCGGCCTCCAGCGCGGCTAATGATCCCTTCTTGGACTGTGCACCAAAAAATGCGCCCATCTACTACGTTTAACCCAAGGGTGCCAACCATAGCCATATTTGTGTTAACAAAACCGCAGGTAAACGTCTTGCCACATTGTTAAAAAACGCTCCATGGTCGGTCCAACCCTGACAAACGTAGTAGATGGGCGCTTTTCGTGGCGCGGCTGGCCCAGATAGCTTGTTTGAAGCCAATTTGCATCAAAAAGTCCCCGGTGGCGTTTTGCTTGACGCCACCGGGGACTGTTCAATTTATCCCTCGCGGTCCACCTTACTCATTGGGTACGTACGTAGCCCTGGCTCGCTCGGGCGTTACATCCTGACCGCAGGAATAGCTCGAGTCGAAGGCGTGCGCAACCAAGTCGTGCGTATCCCATGCCATGCAGTCAAACTCGCCAGTATCGAGGACGATGATATAGCCCTTGCCGTCGTAGTAGAAATGATCCTCGGTGTAGTTATCGTCATCGTCGATGTTGTCTTCGGACACAGAGTCCATATCCGGCTTTGCCGTCTTAATTGCCTGCTTGGCCTCACTCTTGAGGGTATCGAACGAGAGCCCGTGTTGCGCAAGCGAGTCCTCGAGCGAAACCTGTTCACCCGTCTTGAGGTTGTAGTACGCCGACCTCGTCACCCGTTCCGATCGATACGGAGGTTGATAGCTGTCGGTAAACGTGCGCACGCAGGCAATATCGCCATCGATCGAGACAATCTCGGCGGTGTACATCATGGTCACGCGGCTGTCCTCGTCATCCATCGAGGCCTGTTTGCTCGCGTCGAGCGTATCCGCGACGAGCTGGACCATATCCTTGTTAAACTTGGCGACGCCCACGCCCTGGCCCTTTACCTGAGGATAGGTCCACGTAGCCGTGATCTGGCACGTGTCATCGGGGGACGGATTCAGCGGGCCTTCGCCAACCGCAGCCGTAAAGTCGACATCCTGCGTGGCAGAGACGGCCTCGTAGCTCGCCTGTGCGTCGTCAGAGTCCTTCGACTTCAGCTGCTCCAGCGTCGTGGCAACCGTTGCGATGCTTTTTGCTACAACTTCCTCGCTGCTGAACAACTCAGCGTCAAACTCACGCACTTCATTGATGTCTTTCACCTTCGAATCGTCAATCGACACAGGGCCAACAATGGCGCTAAATGACTTGCCGTCATAGGCGTTGAATTCGCACTCGTAGCCATCATGGGATTGGTTAAAGCCATCGGGGACTTCTTTGAAATTAATTGTCTCCCCATCATGCAGATACCGTTTGAATCCATAGGTACCATCATATTCGTATACGTAAAGCGAGACGCCAGCGCACATGGTGTAAACCTGAGTGTCGGGCTCGTATACCTTCTCGATCTCACCATCGCGATAAGCCCAGACCTCTACCTTGGCAGCAGTGGCGCCATTGTCATTTTCAATCGGCTCGTCAGAGTACTCAATCAACAGTTCGTCCTGGCCATCGCCGTCAAAATCGATGAGCCTAGCGTAGGCAACGCCCCGTGTTCCAAACATCGAAGAATCATCAATCTCAACAGCCTCGCCCTCGCCGTACTTCTTTTGGTACTCGAGGATCTTGTCGGTGAACAGCTCGTTTGCCGTCTTGACCGCCGCCTTGGCAGAGGCCTTGGCCTCCTTCTTGGACTGCGTGAGCTCAACGTTCTTGGGAGCGTCCGAGCCTTCCTTGGCGTAGTCGACCTTCATGGTGGTCGTGCTCTTCTTTTTGCCCTTGCCCGAGGTGATGGTCATCTGGTACTTCTGGTCGGGCAGCTCGCCAAAGTCCTCCATGGCAAAGCCGTCCTCGCCATCCACTTTGATGGTGTAGCTCTTGCCCTTGCCAGACACCGGCGCCAGCTCGACGGTATAGCTCTTGAGCTTTTTGCCCTTGCTGTTCTTGGGCAGCACTTTAGTCTCGCACGCGCAGACAACGTAGCCCTTGCCGCCCGAAGTCACCTCGGACGACGAGCCGATGCGCGGCACGACGACGATTGCCACTACGATGGCGACAACGGCAACACCGCCGATAACGGCAGCGACGATACGGCCCCTGTGCTTGGGCTTCTTGGGCTGCGGCGTCGGAACAAACGATTGAGCGGTCTCAGCAGGCTCGGTCATAGGCTCCTCATAACGAGACTGCGCCGCCATATGAACCGGGGCACCCTGAGGAGCTTGCTGTCCCACAGGAGCGGACGACGGCGCATCCCCTACCGGAAACGCCACAGGCTCCGCCTGGTCCTCAACTCCGCCCACGCGAGCGCCGCAGCTCGTGCAAAACGTGGAGCCATCGGGTATCTGAGCTCCGCACTTGGTGCAATACATCGCATCTCCCGTCTCTCGTCGCAGCCGCAATGCGCCCGCGCAGTTCTTCTAACTACACCGTACGGGAGAAATCGTGATTCTTGTTGCGCAACATTACCGCCGCAAAAAATGATCCCTTGGGGACGGAGGAAAAAGCCCCGCCGGGCCTTGGCAGGCACGGCGGGGCGGGCAAGCGGCTATGAGCAGCAGGCTTAGAACAGACCGGTGATGTTGCCGTCGTTGTCGACGTCGATGTTCTCGGCCGCGGGAACCTTGGGCAGGCCGGGCATGGTCAGAACGCTGCCGGTCAGCGCGACCACAAAGTGGGCACCGGCGGAAACCTTGAGCTCGCGCACGGTGATGCGGAAACCCTCGGGAGCGCCCAGCGCCTTGGCGTTGTCGCTAAAGCTGTACTGCGTCTTGGCCACGCACACCGGCAGGTTGCCAAAGCCGTTCTCGCGCAGCTCGGCGAGCTGGCGCTTGGCAGCCGGCGTAAAGTCGACGCCGTCGGCGCGGTAGACCTTGGTGGCAACGGCCTCGAGGGCATCGGCAACATCGGCACCGTCCTCGTAGGCAAACTTGAGCTCGCTCGGCTGCTCAATTAGACGCATGACCTCATCGGCCAGGTCGAGCGCGCCCTCGCCACCCTTAGCCCAAACCTCGGACAGCTTAACGTTGACACCGAGCTTCTGGCACTCGGACTCGATGAGCTCGAGCTCGGCCTCGGTGTCCGTCGGGAAGCGGTTGATGGCGACCACGCAGGGCAGACCGTAGACATTCTGAATGTTGTCGACGTGGCGCAGCAGGTTGGGCATGCCAGCCTTGAGGGCCTCGAGGTTCTCCTCGTTGAGGTCGGCCTTGGCAACACCGCCGTTGTACTTAAGCGCGCGGGCAGTGGCGACGACCACGACAGCGCTGGGGCGAACGCCCGTCATGCGGCACTTGATGTCGAGGAACTTCTCGGCACCCAGGTCGGCGCCGAAACCGGCCTCGGTAATCGCGACGTCGCCAAAGCGCATGGCCATGCGGGTGGCCATGATGGAGTTGCAGCCGTGGGCAATATTGGCGAAAGGACCGCCGTGGACAAACGCGGGCGTGCCCTCGAGTGTCTGAACCAGGTTGGGTTTGAGCGCGTCCTTGAGCAGGGCAGCCATGGCACCCTGAGCCTTAAGGTCACGGGCGCGGACGGGCTCGCCGGCATAGCTGTAGCCGACAACGATCTCACCCAAGCGCTCCTTAAGATCGTTGATGCTCGTGGACAGGCACAAAATCGCCATGACTTCGGAGGCGACAGTGATGTCGAAGCCATCCTCGCGCGGCACTCCCTGGGCCTTGCCGCCAATACCGTCAATAACATGGCGCAGCTGACGGTCGTTCATGTCGACAACGCGCTTCCAGGTGATGCGCTTAACGTCGATGCCGAGCTGGTTGCCCTGCTGAATATGGTTGTCGAGCATGGCTGCCAGCAGGTTGTTGGCGGCACCGATGGCATGGAAGTCGCCGGTAAAGTGCAGGTTGATATCCTCCATGGGGATGACCTGGGCCCAACCGCCACCGGCGGCACCGCCCAAGACGCCAAACACGGGACCGAGCGAAGGTTCGCGCAGGGCCACAGCGCTCTTGACACCGCGACGGCGCAGGCCATCGGCCAGACCGATGGTCGTGGTGGTCTTGCCCTCGCCAGCGGGCGTGGGGTTGATGGCGGTCACGAGGACGAGCTTGGCCTGGTGATCGGTCGGCTCGTTGAGCAGTGAATAGTCGACCTTAGCCTTGTCGAAGCCGTACGGAATCAGGTGCTTTACGTCGACGCCGGCGTTCTTAGCCACCTCGGTAATGGGCAGCGGCGTGACGGAACGTGCGATTTCGATGTCAGTAGGCATGGGCGGTCCTTTCGTTACCGAATGAGAAAAAGACCAATTCAGCATAGCACGGGCGCGCAATAGTAAAACACCCGTAACCGATGAATGGCGATATGTTTATCCAATGCTCAGCGATAGCCTACAGATGCGCTAAAACAAGCCCATTCCTACAGGGTCGGTTCAATACCCAAATGCTCGAATGTGCGAAGCGTTGCCTGGCGACCCTGCGGTGTGCGAATCATCAAGCCGCACTGCAGCAGATAGGGCTCGTAGACATCCTCGAGCGTACCCGGGTCCTCGCCCACCGCACTGGCAAGCGTGGTCAAGCCAACGGCACGGCCGGAGAACGTCTTGGCAAGCGTCTCCAAGATTCGAATGTCCATCCAGTCCAGACCAAGCTCATCGATCTCGAAGAACTCGAGTGCCTGGCGGCAGATATCGAGCTCGATGGGACCGTTGCCGCGCACCTGCGCATAGTCGCGCACGCGCTTGAGCAGACGGTTGGCAAGACGCGGCGTACCGCGCGAACGCGAGCCGATCTCGAGTGCGCTGGGATGGTCGATCGTCACACCCAGAATGGTCGCCGAGCGTGTCACAATCTGGGCGAGCTCCTCGACGGTGTAGTAATCCAAGCGATACGAGATGCCAAAGCGATCGCGCAGCGGGCCGGTCAGCATACCCGAACGGGTCGTGGCCGCCACCAGCGTAAACTTAGGAATATCCAGGCGAATCGAGCGCGCCGCCGGACCCTTGCCGATCACGATATCGAGCGCAAAGTCCTCCATCGCGGGATAGAGGACCTCCTCGACCGAGCGGTTGAGGCGGTGGATCTCGTCGATAAACAGCACGTCGCCCGGTTGCAGGTTGGTAAGGATGGCAGCCAGGTCGCCGGTGCGCGCGATGGCCGGACCGCTCGTCGTCTTAATCTGAGCGCCCAGCTCGTTGGCGATAACCGTAGCCAGCGTGGTCTTGCCCAGACCCGGAGGGCCCGAGAAGATCACGTGGTCGAGCGTCTCGCCGCGGCTTTGCGCCGCCTCGATGAGCACGCGAAGGCTCTGCTTGATATGCTCCTGACCGCAGTAGTCATCCAAGCGCTGGGGACGCAGGGTGCGGTCGACATCGAGGTCCTCGGCCGTCAGCTCCGAGCCCACCATGCGCTCGCCGTGCGCCATGTATGCCGCCGGCGAGTTGCCGGGCGTCGCCCACAGGTCCTGAGAGTCATCGGCTTCCCACATCACGCATCCATTCCGAGTCGCTTAAGCGCCGCGCCGAGCAGATCCTCGACACGCATATTCTGCCCATCATACCCGCTCAGGGCAACATCGGTCTCCTGCAGGCTAAAGCCCATGGAAAGGAGCGCCGCACGGGCATCATCGATCGCCGAAGGAGCGGCGGCGGGAACCGGCATCGCAACCTGGCCGGGAATCACGTCGACCGGCACAAAGCCCTTATCCTTGGCAAAGGTGCTCTTGAGTTCCAGGATCAGGCGCTGAGCTGTCTTTTTGCCCACACCGGGTACCTTGGCCATACCCTTGTCGTCCTCGGCCATCACCAGCGAATACAGCTGCCCCACGGTATAGGTGGAAAGCACGGCGAGCGCCAGGCGCGGGCCAACGCCCGAAACGGACACGAGCCGGTCGAACATCGTGCGCTCATCCTTTGAGGAAAAACCAAAAAGTGTCATGGCGTCCTCGCGCACCTGCATACGCGTGTAGAGGCGGACCTCGCCGCCGGGCGTCGGCAACGTGGCCGCAGTGCTGCCCGAGATGCCGAGCTCAAAGCCAACGCCCGACACATCGACGACAGCAGAGCTCATCGTGGCCTCGACAAGCGTTCCGTGGAGCTGGGAAATCATCAGTATCCGGTTCCTCTCTGTTGATAGAACTCGCCACCGGTAAGGGCGCGGGTGCGGCTGAGGTTTACGTGGCAGATGGCGCAAGCCAGGGCATCGGCGGCATGGTCTGGATGAGGGTCGTGATCGAGCTGTGTGAGCGTGCGTACCATGTAGGCGACCTGCCGCTTGTCCGCGGCGCCGGTGCCCACCACAGCCTGTTTGATCTGCATGGGCGTGTATTCGCCAATCTCGAGCGCGCATTCCGACAGCGCCACGAGTGCAGCCCCGCGGGCATGCGCCGTAGGAATTGCCGAGCGAACGTTAGCACCAAAGTAAATGCTCTCGATAGCAGCGGTATCGGGTCGATAACGCTCCACGACACCCTTGAGGTCGCGGGCGATATGCGACAGGCGCACCGCGAGCGGACTTCCGGCACTGGTCTCGATGCAGCCGTAGGCACGGCAGCGAACCTCGCCGCGCCGCTCCTCGATAATCCCCCA
>CABUTP010000028.1 GCA_902494545.1 uncultured Collinsella sp.
GCAAGCCCATCAACGAAGCCGTCCACCGCCCCGAGCTCTTTTGCGAGCGTTGCGGCTGCGAGCTCACCGACATCGCCACGCCCGAGCGCGTCGCCCAGGTGCTCAATGCCGAGATGCAGGCGCTGGAACTCGGCACCGCACGCGTCATGCTCAACCAAGTCGACACGCTCAGCGACCCCACGATGGCCGACCACTTCGAGGCAGCCCTCGGCCGCCCCGTCATCGCCACCAGCCTTAAGTAGCCGGACCCCCTGTTAGCGGGGCACGTAACGACCGGGCTGGGCTCCGGTGGGCTCGCCGTCGCGCGCGGCCAGCACGCCGTTCACAAACACAGCCTTGGCGCGGCCATGTGCCTCAAAACCCTCGAGCGGCGTGTAGTCCACAGCCTGATGCTGCGTCGCTGCGCTAATGGTCCAGCGCGCCTGGGGATCCCACACGCACACGTCGGCATCGGCACCCTCGGCAAGACAACCCTTGCGCGGGTACATGCCAAACACGCGCGCCGGGTTCTCGCTCATCAAGCGGCAGAGGTCCTCGGGTCCCAGCTGTCCCTCAAAGCTCGTGGCAATCGCGACGGGACGATGCTCCACGCCGGGCCCGCCATTGGGAATCGCGCGGAAGTCGTCGCGCCCGCGGTCCTTTTGCCCGTGCAGATTAAAGCTGCAGTGGTCGGTGGCGATGGTATCGATCTCGCCGGCCACAAGCGCCTCGCGCAGTGCCGCACGGTCGCCCGCATGGCGCAGCGGCGGGCTCATCACATATTTGGCGCCCGCAAAGCCGTCCTCGCCCTGCTCCAAATAGCACGTATCGTCGAGCATCAGATACTGAGGGCAGGTCTCGACATAGATATTCTTCTGCCCGCGCGCCTTGGCGGCACGGATGGCCTCGAGCCCCAGCTTGGTCGAAAGGTGAACCACGTTGACCGGTGCGTCGCCGGCCAGGTGCGTCAGATACAGCAGACGGCTCACTGCCTCGGCCTCGCACACATCCGGACGGCTGAGCGCATGGCCCTCGGGCCCGTGGATACCCTGCTCAAACACGCGCTTCTGCAGCTCATTCACCAGCGTACCGTTCTCGCAATGCACGCACAGTATGCCACCAATACGCTTGAGCTCCTCGAGCACCTCGAGCGTCTCGGCATCGTCCAGGCGCAAATGATCGTAGGCAAAGTAAGTCTTGAACGACGATACGCCCGCCTCGCGCATGGCTAAAAGGTCGGCGCGGTTGCGCTCGTTCCACTCGGCGAGTGCCATATGAAAGGCGTAGTTGGCCGTACAGGTTCCCTCGGCGCGATGATGCCACTCGGCCAAGGCATCGGGCATGGTCACGCCGCGATCGGCCGTCGCGTAGTCCACAATGGTCGTCGTGCCGCCGCAGGCAGCCGCGCGCGTACCGGTCTCAAAGCTATCGGCTGTCCAATCCATGCCGGTCCAGCACTGCATGTGCGTGTGGCCGTCGATAAAGCCGGGAAACACCCAGCAGCCCGCGGCATCCTCGACGGTATCGCCCTCGGCCGGCTCGATCGCCGCGGCGATCCGTGCGATCTTATCGCCATCCATGGCAAGATCGGCGCGGCGAAGCCCCTGTGGCGTCACGAGCGCGCCGTTTTTGATGATGATCATAATTGCTCCTTATTGATTGATGCTGTTGGCCACGCGATCAAAATACGAGCAGGCGGCGATATGCTCCGTTATGCGTCGCTGTCCCTTGGCGGTGTCGACGTCCCACAGCTCGTAGGCACGCGCCTCGACCAGCACCACATCGGTACGGCCTTTGAGGATCGAACCGCCGCCGTCCTTGCCCTCAAGACACATAAGCGCATCGAACAGTTCCGCCGGAAAGAGCACGGGGCTCGAAGGCTCACCGTTGCACGCAAGACGTACCGGACGCTTGCGGCCACGCTCGTCAAACGCGCGAACCATGGCCTCAAAAGAATCCGCACTCACAAGCGGCTGGTCGCCCGGCAAAAAGAGGCAACCTTTCCAGTTGCGTTCAACTCCCCACGAAAGGCCCGCACGGACGCTTTCGCTGCGCAGCTCGCCCTCGTGCAGCACGCACGGGCAATGCTTGTCCTCGCAAATCCGGGCGACCTCGGGCCAACGCGTCGAAACCACGACGTCAAAGCTCCGGGGAACCGAATCGATGGTCCGGGCAATCAGCGGCTCGCCATAGATATCGGCAAGCATCTTGTTTGAGCCAAACCGCTTGCCCTCGCCCGAGGCCATAATCACGCAACCGAGTTTCATCTCCGCAAACCTCCCCTGGCTGCCTTGGACACCATAGTTGCTATACCCACCATAGCAAGCTCGCACTCCGTCGGAACAGGCACGCACTCGTTTTCCAGCGAACGCCCCTTGGCTCCCCATAGCACAAAGGAGGGCACCCCGCGACGCAGGGCACCCTCCTCAATGGTGCAGATATGCCTACTCAGCGTCGCCGGTAAACGTGGTACCGGTCTTGCCGGCAAGGCCATCGCGCGCCTTCTCGAGCAGCGTGATGAGCGCCGTGCGGCCCGGCTTGCTCTCGGCAAATGTCGAGGCTGCCTGGACCTTGGGCAGCATGGAGCCGCGACCGAACTCGTTGGCCTCGGACAGACGCTTTACGTCAGCCGCGGTCAGCGTGTCGAGCCACTGCTCGTGGTCGGTGCCAAAGCCAATGGCAACCTTCTCCACGGCCGTCAGGATAACCAGGGCATCGGCATCGAGCTGCTCGGCGAGCTTCTCGGCCGCAAAGTCCTTATCGATGACGGCGGCAGCGCCCTTAAGGTGGTTGCCCTGGGCCTTGGTGACGGGAATGCCACCGCCGCCGCAAGAGATCACCACATGGTTGGACTCAACGAGCGACTTGATGGTGTCGAGCTCGACGATGTTCACGGGCTTGGGAGAGGCAACCACGCGACGGAAGCCCTGCTTCTCGTCGTGGATGAACTGATAGCCGCGATCGGCCTCCAACTCCTTGGCCTCGGCCTCGCTCATCCACGGACCAATCGGCTTGACCGGGTCGGCAAAGGCCGGGTCGTCTGCCGCAACCTCGACCTGGGTGAGCACGGTGGCGACACCCTTGTCGATATTGCGGTCGAGCATTTCCTCGCGCAGCGCATTTTGCAGGTCATAGCCAATGTAGCCCTGGCTCATGGCGCCGCAAACGGACAGCGGGCAGGGAATGTACTTCTGAGGGTTAGAACGCGTGAGCTCGGCCATCGCGTTGGCGATCATGCCCACCTGGGGGCCGTTGCCATGCACGACGACGACCTCGTTGCCTTCCTCAATCAGGTCGACGATAGCCTTAGAAGTCGTCTTGACGGCTTCCATCTGCTCGGGAAGGTTGGCGCCGAGGGCGTTTCCGCCCAAAGCGACAACAATACGCTTAGCCATTTCTCAGCCCAGCTTTAGGCCTGGAACCAACGGGCGGTGTTGCGCTCGTCGAGGGCCTTGAGGGTAGCGGCGGGATCGGCAACCTTCTGCAGGAACATCATGGCTGCGATGGCGTACGGCTTGTAGCTGGCCTCCTTGTACATGCCCACGCGGTGCATGTCGAAGACGTCGGCGTTGACCTCGCCGTGCTCGCAGGAGACGCCGGAGATGTCGGCGGGCAGCGGGTGCATAAAGATGGTGTCCTGGCCGTTGGCAGTCTTCTCCATGAGCTCGGTCGTGGAGCACCAGTCCTGATGGGTGGCGTTCTGGGCGAGCAGCTCCTTCTCGAGCGCTGCGATGCCGGCGTCGTCGCCCTCGGCGTACAGGTTGGTGCGCTTCTCCATGGCGGCAAACGGAGCCCAGCTCTTGGGGATCACGATGTCGGCGCCCTCGAAGGCCTCGGCCATGGTGTTGACCTGCTTAAAGGTGGTGCCGGACTCGGCGGCGTAGCCCTTAGCGCGCTCGACGACCTCGGGCATGAGGTCGTAGCCCTCGGGGTGAGCCAGGGTGACGTCCATGCCAAAGCGGGGCAGCAGGCTGATCAGCGACTGCGGGCAGGACAGCGGCTTGCCGTAAGAGGGCGAATAGGCCCAGGTGACGGCAACCTTCTTGCCCTTGAGGTTCTCAAGACCGCCAAACTCGTTGATGAGGTAGAGCATGTCGGCAGAGGACTGCGTGGGGTGATCGGAGTCGGACTGCAGGGAGATGAGCGTGGGACGGTGATCCAGAACGCCGTCCTCGTAAGCCTGCTGGACAGACTCGGAGACCTCGGCCATGTAGGCGTCGCCCTTGCCGATGTACATGTCGTCGCGGATGCCGATGACGTCGGCCATGAAGGAGATCATGGTAGCGGTCTCGCGGACGGTCTCGCCGTGAGCGATCTGGGACTTCTTCTCGTCCAGGTCCTGCAGCTCAAGGCCGAGCAGGTTGGCGGCCTTAGAGAAGGAGAAGCGCGTACGGGTGGAGTTGTCGCGGAACAGCGAGACGGCCAGGCCCGAATCGAAGATCTTGGACGAAACGTTGTTCTCACGCAGCTCGCGCAGGGCGTCGGCGACGATGTAGAGAGCCTTGAGCTCATCGGTGGTCTTGTCCCAGGTGTGCAGGAAGTCGCTGCCGTACATACCCTTAAAATCGAGGCCGTTCAGCTGCTCGACGAGCTCGGTAAACTTAGCGTCCATGGAAATGTCCTTTCTAAAGATGAAACGATCGCAATGAGTAGATGTGCTCCGGCATGCGCGTGTGGCTAGAACATGCGGAGCACCATGACGAGGACCCGCCACCGTTGAGGAAGCATGGGAGATAACGACCGCGGGCCCCAAGTCAACAGGAGGCGCCGGGGGCATAAACTGTCCCCGGCTCAACAAGATCGAGGAATGGGACTAGTCGATCTTGTTGTTGGTCAGACCGGCGCGGAACACGGTGGCGTCGCCATCGGCCTGGCTCGGATCGTAGAGGTTCAGGGCAGCCACATACATGGCGGCAGCGGTGACCAGGTCGTCCTTGTAGGTGACCTCGTTGGGAGCGTGAGCCTGAGACTCGGCACCCGGGCCAAAGCCCACGCAGGGGATGCCGTAGCGGCCCTGGATGGAGACGCAGTTCGTGGAGAAGGTCCACTTGTCGCACAGCGGGCGACCGGTGCGTTTGTCCATGCTGAGCTCGCAGCCGATGCGCTCGTCGCCGAACATGGCCTTGTGGGCGTCGACGAGGGCCTTGACGTGCGGAGCGGTCTCCTTGTTGATCCACGTGGGGAAGTAAGCCTCGGTCTCGTAGACCTCGCCGGTCCAGGACGGACGGTCGTACATGTACATGGAGACCTTCACGTCGTCGCCGTACTTCTTGGCGGCCGGCAGGTTGCGGATCTCGTCCAGGCAGGACTCCCAGGTCTCACCGGCGGTCATGCGACGGTCGATGGAGATGGCGCAGGAGTCAGCGACAGCGCAGCGGCTGGGGCTGGTGTAGAAGATCTGGCTGACGGTGCAGGTGCCGCGGCCCAGGAAGCGGGCGTCCTCGAAGTGCTCGGGGTTGTACTTGGGGTCGAGCATCTTGACGAGGCCCTTGATGTCGGTCGACTCGTCGCAGCCGTTGTTGTTGAGAGCGCGGACGTCGGCGATGATGTCGGCCATCTTGTAGATGGCGTTGTCGCCGCGGTCGGGAGCGGAGCCGTGGCAGGAGGTGCCGTGGACGTCGACGCGGATCTCCATGCGGCCGCGGTGACCGCGATAGATGCCACCGTCGGTGGGCTCGGTGGAAATGACGAACTCGGGCTTAATGCCGTCCTTGTTGTAGATGTACTGCCAGCACATGCCGTCGCAGTCCTCTTCCTGGACGGTGCCGACGACCATGATCTTGTAGCCCTCGGGGATGAGGCCCATGTCCTTCATCATCTTGGCAGCGTAGGTAGCAGAAGCCATGCCACCCTCCTGGTCGGAGCCGCCGCGGCCATAGATAATCTCGTCGGTCTCGTAGCCCTCATAAGGATCGGCATCCCAGTTATCGATGTTGCCGATGCCAACGGTGTCGATGTGAGAGTCGATGGCGATAATCTTGTCGCCCTCGCCCATAAAGCCCATAACGTTGCCCAGGCCGTCGACTTTGACCTCGTCATAGCCAAGGCTCTCCATCTCGGCCTTGATGCAGGCGACAACCTCGCCCTCCTCGCAGGACTCAGAGGGATGGGAGATCATTGCGCGAAGAAAACGCGACATATCAGCACGATGGGACTCAGCAGCAGCCTTGATAGCGTCGAAATCGAGTTCTTTAGCCATAACAGTCAACCTTTCTACAAGGGTTTACCTACAGGTAGATATTTCAGATAGATCACTTGTGCCAAGTAGCGTGAGGTCGAGCACCCCACAAGCAAGTGGACGTAGGGTGGCGGAGCATATGTTTGCTCCGTCGCGAGTTCCGCACGCAAAGGAAAGCACTTAATGTGCTTTCCGTCTTGCGCAGGACTGTTCGAGCAGGGAGCAAACATATGCTCCGCCACCCGGACAGGTCAGGCCTGCTAGCAGGTGGGGTACTCGCCCTCCCAGACGATGCGACGGTACTGATCCGGATCCGTGTCGCCCTCGGTGGAGAAGCAGAGCACGGAGCTCGTCTTGTCCAGGCCGATGAGCTCCTTGAGCTCGGCGTACTCGGGATCGAGCATGAGGGTCTCGACCAGGCCGGTGGTCACAGCGCCGGACTCGCCGGAGATGACGCGCGGGTCGCCCTTCTCGGGGGCGCCCAGGGTGCGCATGCCGCGAGCGGTGACCCAGTCGGGGCAGGACACGAAGGCGGTAGCGTGGTTGCGCAGGATATCCCAGCCCAGGATGTTGGGCTCGCCACAGCACAGGCCGGCCATGATGGAGGGCATGTCGCCGTCCACGATGCGCGGGTCGCCGTCGCCGGCGGCAGCGCCCTTGTACAGACAGGCGGCCGGAGCGCACTCGACCACGACAAAGGTGGGCGGGTTATCGGGATACAGGTTGGTGAAGTAGCCCACCACGGCGCCGGCCAGCGAGCCTACGCCAGCCTGGACAAAGACGTGCGTCGGGCGGTTGATGGCCATCTCGCGCAGCTGCTCGGCAGCCTCGGAAGCCATGGTGCCGTAGCCCTCCATGATCCAAGACGGGATCTTCTCGTAGCCCTCCCAGGCGGTGTCCTGAACGATGACGCCGCGCTCGCAGGCGTCGGCCTCGGCGGCGGCCATGCGCACGCACTCGTCGTAGTTGACCTCTTCGATGGTCACCGTGGCGCCCTCGGCGGCGATGTTATCAAAGCGGGGCTTGGTGGAACCCTTGGGCATGTGCACGACAGCCTTCTGGCCCAGCTTGTTGGCAGCCCATGCCACGCCGCGGCCATGGTTGCCGTCAGTGGCGGTAAAGAAGGTGGCCTGGCCAAAGTCCTTGGCAAGCTGATCGGAGGTCAGGTAATCGAAGGTGCACTCGGCAACGTCCTTGCCGGTCTCGTCGGCAATGTAATTGGCCATGGCAAACGAACCGCCCAGAACCTTAAAGGCGTTGAGGCCAAAGCGATAGCTCTCGTCCTTAACGCAAAGGTTGGACAGGCCCAGGCGCGCGGCCTGGCCGTCCAGGCGGGCAAGCGGAGTGACGGTGTACTGGGGGAACGACTGGTGGAAGGCGCGGGCCTTCTTCACGTGGTCGAGGCTCATGATTCCCAAGTGCTTGTCATCGCTCTTGGGCATCGTGTTGCCCGCCCACTGGATCTTATCGGCCATACGGTGAACTCCTTAAGTTCTCTCTTGCCGGCCCCCGCATACGCGTTTCAGCCCATTCCCATTCATGCGACTGAACTTTTATGTGGATGCCAAACAAAAAGTTTGTTAGCAATGTTCTATCACACTTTTTGATTGCTAAACCTAACAAATTGTTTGTTGCCGTAATCGGTACTTTTTCGCCGCCGAACGGTTACATAACGCAGCGACGCTTTCGTTATTTGCGAACAGGTGTGGTTTATGGCAAAGTGAGCCCAAACTAATTTTTAGGAAGGCACCCATGACCCCCGCACAGATAGAGTTTTACAAGCGCCTTGCACACGGCCTGGCGCTCCAGTTTGGCCCCAACTGCGAAGTCGTCGTCCACGACTTGGAGACCGAGGACGTGGACCACTCCATCGTAGTGATCGAAAACGGCCACGTCAGCGGGCGCAAACTAGGTGACGGTCCCAGCCATATTGTGCTTGAGTCCATGCACGATGGCACCACCGACGTGCACGACCGCGAGCCATACCTCACCAAAACCGCCGATGGCAAGCTGCTCAAGTCCTCGACCATCTTTATCCGCAACGACGAGGGCAAGCCCGTCGGCATTTTGGGCATTAACTTTGACATTACACTCATGAAGGCTTTTGAGCGCTCGCTCGACGCGCTCACCGGCACGGGCGACAAGGGATACACCGAGCCCGAGCCCATCACCAAAAACATCGGCGACCTGCTCGAGGATCTGCTGCGCGAGTGCGAGCAGTACGTGGGCAAGCCCGCCGCCCTCATGACCAAGGACGAGCGCATTCGCGCTATCGGATACCTCGACCGCCGCGGCGCCTTCCTTATCTCCAAATCGAGCGAGCGCGCCTGCGAGTTCTTTGGCATCTCAAAGTACAGCTTCTATAGCTACCTCAACGAGGCAAAGGCTGCCGCCGGCGACAAGTAGGCAACTCGGCCGGATCGCCCCTCCCCTTTTGGGCGCGAGTTCTGGAATGCACGAATCCGAGAGTCGGCCGCAAGGCAAGTTCCATATAATCGATGAATGCGAATATTTCGAAAGGATGGAACAAGATGGGGTCGAGCAACGCATCACGCAACGGCCGCGGAGGCACCGTTTCTGGCGCCAGGCATGCGAAACGCGCGTTTGACGAGGGTGAAGACGATCTGTTTGCGTTGAGCCTCGACGACGTGATGAGCGACCGCCCTTGGACCGCCGAGGAACTCATAGGCGGCGGGGTTCGCCCGACAAGTGCAAAGCCCGTGCCTTCCGCCACGCCCGCCCCGGCATCCGTGCCCGCGGACGACTTTGCCACCCGTCCTATCGTGCAGACGACGCGTAACGCCGCCCCTGCACCCCGTCCTGCTAGCGATCCGTCCGAGACGGCGGCATTTCTCGCTGCAGCGGCACAGCGCCATGCGCCCAGCAGCGCGCCCGCGTATGCCACCCCGCAGCAGCCGACATACGCGGCTCCCGAACCCCAGCCCGAGCCCGAGCTCGAGCCGCCTGTCATGGATCTGGATGATCTTTCCAACCGCCAGTTTGCTTTTGATTCCTGGGCGGCGGCAGATCTGGACGAGACCTCGGGCGGCATGCCGGCGCTCGACATTCCGGTAAACCCCCTGTTTGCGGCTGCCGAGGAACGCGACTCCGCATACGACAACACCGCAGCATACGCCAACCGCCCGAGCGAACAACCTCGCGCACGCCGTATCGAAACTGAGGATTACGGCCAAACGTCGAGCGGCTATTCTCGTGACCCGTTTGCCGCCACGCCCGCTCCCGATTACAACCAAGCGAGCGTAAAGGCAGCCTCGGCATCGTCGTATACCCACGGCGCCGGCGATAAGCGCGCCGCCGATTACCACACCGAAGAAGAACCGCCGCGCTTTTCGGAGTTTTCGCATGCGGCAAAGGTTGTCTTTATCGCCATCATCATCGCTCTGCTCGGCGTGATTGCGTTTGAGGGATTCCAGCTATTCCGCGGCCCCACTGCGTCCGAATCGGCAACGCAGCAAAAAGAGGACGACAACCAGTACCTGGACATCAACACCCTCAAGGGCGACCCCAACAGCTAGGTTGGAACATAAGCTATGCCGCACCCCTGTTTACGTGCGGTTTTACACTTTTCCGTGATTTCCACGCGCCCATTTCGACACTTTTCCGTAATTTGGGCGGCTCGAATTTGACACTTTTCCGTACTTTCATACGGCTGATTTCGACACTTTTCCGGATGTTTGCCGAATAATTGCCGCGTAATCAAGCGCCGTCTGCACATCATTTCGCAGGCGGCGCTTGATTTCTGTCCGCGCGCGCTGATAGACTTCCTCTTGCCCGCAAGGAGCGGGCACGTTTTATCCAGAGTCGGGGTAGAGAGTTGGCTCCACGATCCCGACGCCAACCGGCCAAGAGGCACGGTGGCCCTGCCAACATCGATGAAAGGAGTCCGTATGGACAATTTCTCCGTGCGCAGCGAGCGCAACTTCCACAATCTGGCAGCCAAGCCAAAACGAATGCATCTCCTGGACAGGCCGAGCGGCTATGCCTCGGCCATGGTCAAGAGCAGCCTCTCCCACCAGATGCGCTTTACTGTGCAGGTGCTCGAGGAAGAGCTCTGTGCTGCTGGCAACCCGCACGTACTGCAGATCAAGCTGCTCGGAGACGACTCGCGCGAGCCGTCGAGTTGGAAGCTCTTTGCCGACGGCAAGTGCGTTGCGGACGGATCCGGCGCCTTTGCCCGCGAGTGCTTCTACGAGGGAGCCGAGGTGTTCCTGGACCTGTGCCGCGATGCCGTCGACGCAGCGAGACTGCACCAGTGGAGTCAGAGGGAGTACGAGCTGCTGAGCGCGGCACGCGGGATTGCGAGGGCGTAGGCAGACAGACCAGACAGCTCGTCATACTGGTTGACACTTCGATTCAAACAGCAGGGCGAAGTCGCGCTTACAGTCCCGCCATGCCAAACCGAATGGCGTTCTCAAAAGGCCTAACTCCCCTCCGCCTTAAACCTCAGCAGCAGGTCGCCCAGCTCGGGGCACTTGCTGGAAAGACGCGTCTGGGCTCGCTCGCCCATCCCCCACCGCTGGCGGACTTCCTGGGCGCGCGGGCTCACGCGGTAGTCCCCGTCCATCACCTGCTTGAGCAACTTGGCGGTCACGCGCGCATCGGCCAGGGCGCTGTGGGCGTGCCCCGTCGACTCGTCAAACTCGATGCCAAACCACGTTGCCGCGTCACTCAACGAGACGCACCCGTGGCTGCCCACGTCCATGATCGAGGTATAAAACGCCTGCAGGTCGGCCCAATCCGTAGGAAATGCGGAAAAGTCGATGCGCTTTGCCTGACACTCGGTCAAAAGCTGTCGACGGTCCGTCCCGCTCCAACAGACCACTTGGGCGGAGTAGCGACCGATCCAATCGCTGAGCCTTTTGATCACCACGTAGAGCGGATCGGCCATCGCGGTGTCCACAGCCGATATCCCCGTAAGCTCGCGAACGGGAAACGCAACGCCTTCGGTAAATTCTGTCTGCACAAACTGCGAGAACTCGCCCATAACGTTGCCGTGGTAATCGAGCTTAACGGCGCCGACCTCAATAATCTCGTTGCGCAGTCCACGGCGTTGGCGCTGCTTTGGCACCGGCGCAAACTCAAAGTCCAGCACAATCTGGCGCGC
>CABUTP010000029.1 GCA_902494545.1 uncultured Collinsella sp.
CGCAGACGATGGGCCGGGTGTGGCAGACTGCGACAAGCCTCATATCTTTGAGCGCTTCTTCACCTCAAGCAATACGCGGCCCGTGGATTCGCGTCGAAGCATCGGCCTTGGGCTGTCGCTCTGCCGCTCCATCGTGGAGGCGCATGGCGGCGTCATCGAAGTTCGCGACAACCACCCCCATGGGGCCGTCTTCCGTTTTACTCTGCCCGCCGAGGAGATCGAGATTCATGAATAATGCCGCTAAGCCACGCATCCTCCTGGTCGAAGATGACCTGACCGTTCAAAACCTCGTTTCGACCGCACTTGACCTCCACGGCTATATCGTGAGCAAGGTTTGCAACGGCCAGGCCGCCATCATGGATGCGGTGTCGCACGGCCCCAGCCTCATCATGCTCGACCTCGGCCTTCCCGACATTGACGGCATCGAGGTCATCACGAAGATCCGAAGCTGGTCGGCAGTCCCCATTATCGTCATTTCGGCGCGCACCGAAGATTCCGACAAGATTGCAGCACTTGACGAAGGGGCAGACGACTACCTCACCAAGCCCTTTTCTGTGGATGAGTTGCTCGCACGCGTCCGTGCGAATTTGAGGCGTTCCTCGATGGCGTCGGGCGAGTCGACAGAAGCGAGCACGTTCGACAACGGTCCGCTGCATATCGACTATGCCGCGGGATACGCGACGAAAGACGGACGCGAACTCTCGCTCACCCCAACCGAGTACAAATTGCTCGTCCTTCTGGCGAAAAACGTCGACAAGGTGCTCACCCACACCTTCATCACCCGCGAGATATGGGGCACGAGCTGGGACAGCGATCTGGCGAGCCTGCGCGTGTTCATGCGCACCCTGCGCAAGAAGATCGAGGCAGACCCCTCTCACCCCAAGATGATTCAGACGCACATGGGTGTCGGATACCGCATGCAGCGTCTCTAGCCCACCCCACAAAAAGTTGCGGTGGAATACGGAGTAGATAAGGCCTTTGACAGCCAAAACAGTCCGTATGTCACCGCAACTGATTTAACGATGCCCCAAAAATACTCTTCAACTCGCCGCGCTCGCATCCAAATGCGCAAAGTGCCCCGCGAACGGATGTCCGCGGGGCACTTGGATGTCTGGGCCTTACTTGATACCGCGGCCCAAGTCTTCGGCGATTTTGTCTACGCCCTTAAGCGCGGCGCAGGTCTTTTTGTTGGAACAATGTCCCGTGCAAACACCGCCTTGGGCACAGTCGGCACAGGTGCCCTTGCGGTAGATGCGCACGCACACGGCGACAAACGCAATACCGATAACAGCCAGTACAACAATATCGATAGGTGCCATAGCAAGCCTCCTCTAGTTAACCACCACTTACTTTACCCCATTCTCCACCTACCAAAAAGGGACAGGTTTATTTTGGTCGGTTTTATCTGCGGAAACGTCACATCTTAACTTCTGGAGCAAGGCAATCTGTCCCCCATCGCATCAAAAAGCCCGGGTATCGCAAGGATACCCGGGCTCGTGGAAAGGGGCTCGTCCTTATTCGGACTTAAGCGGAAACTACGGCGGAAGCAGTGTTGGTCTCGTCCTCGTCGGTCCAGACATGCTTGGGCATGGGACGGAAGATCTGGAAGAGCATCGCAACCAGCAGCACGATGGCCACAACCGTCCAGATACCAAACTGTCCCAACACAAGCAGGTTGTAGAACTGATTGATGAACAGGCCGATCACCCAAGCGAAGAGGCACTCGTAGCCGATAGCAATCGCGGTCCACTTGCCGGAGTCCATCTGGTTGCGGATGGTACCCATGGCGGCGAAGCAGGGAGCGCACAGCAGGTTGAAGGCACCGAATGCCACGCAAGCGCCCATGGTCGGGAACATACCAGCAAATGCGGTCCACAGGCTCGGATCGGTCTCGCCGGCATCGGCAACGGACAGCAGCGAGCCAGCGGTAGCGACGACATTCTCCTTGGCGACGAGGCCCGAGACGGTCAGCGCGGTGGCCTGCCAAGTGCTAAAGCCGAGCGGGGCGAAGATCCAAGCGACCAGGTTGCCGAGCATGGCGAGCACGGAGTAGTCCATGAACTCCTCGGGGATGCCGTCCATCGCAGGCAGGAAGCCGAAGGCACCATTGTAGCTGCCGAAGTTGGACAGGAACCAAACCACGACGGTGGAGGCGAAGATGACCGTGCCGGCCTTCTTGATAAAGGCCCAGCAGCGCTCCCACACGTGCAGCGCCCAAGAGCGGATCGCCGGGAAGTGGTAGGCAGGAAGCTCCATGACGAACGGGGTCGGACGGCCAGCGAAGAGCTTGGTCTTCTTGAGCATGAGGCCCGAGGCGATGACGGCAAAGACGCCCAGGAAGTAGAACAGCGGGCTGATCCACGCGGCGGTGGTGGAAGAGTCACCGATGATGGAGCCCATGAGCAGGGCGATGATCGGCAGCTTAGCGCCACAGGGGATGAACGTGGTGGTCATGACCGTCATGCGGCGGTCCTTCTCGTTCTCGATGGTTTTGGTAGCCATGACGCCGGGGACGCCGCAGCCCGAAGACACGAGCATGGGGATAAAGGACTTACCGGACAGGCCAAAGCGGCGGAACACGCGGTCCATGATGAAGGCGACGCGAGCCATATAGCCGCAGTCCTCCAGGAAGGACAGCATCACAAAGAGCAGGAACATCTGCGGCACGAAGCCGAAGATGGCACCCAGGCCGCCAACGATACCGTCACAGACGAGCGAATCGACCAGGCCACCGTCCTCGGTGCCACCCGCCACAAGCGCGTCGTGGACCATGGTGGTAATACCCGGAACATACGGGCCATACTCCGCCGGGTCAACCGAATCGGCGGCGTCACCCGCAGCCTCGACAGCTGCGTCATAGGCATCGCGGCCCTGGCCGAGCACGTACCAGCCATCGGTACCAAAGAGCTGGTCGTTGGTGAAGTCGGTCACCGTGCCGCCCAGGGTGGAGACGGCGATGTAGTACACGCAGAACATGATGACCACAAAGATCGGCAGACCCAGGATACGGTTGGTAACCACGCGGTCGATCTTCTCGGAGGTGCTCATCTTGGCCGGAGCCTTGGTCATGCACTCATCGATGATGTGCGCGATGACGCCATAGCGCTCACCGGTGATGATGGACTCGGCATCGTCATCGCAGTCCTGCTCGCACTGAGCGACCAGCTGCTCCACGCGAGCGGCTTTCTCCTTGGTGAGGTTGATGAGCTTGCAGGCGTCCGCGTCGCGCTCGAACAGCTTAACGGCGTAATAGCGGCGCTTGTTGGCGGGAACGCTCACCGGAAGGTTGTTCTCGATGTGGTCCAGAACGTCCTCGATGGAGGAGTCGAACTTGTGCTCCGGCACCTGGCCCTTGGAAGCAGCGGACTTCTTGACCTGCTCGAAGAGCTCCTTGATGCCCTTGTTCTTAAGAGCGGAGATCATCATAACCGGGCAGCCGAGCTTCTTGGAAAGCTTGTCCGTATCGATCTTGTCGCCGTTCTTCTCGACCAGGTCGGCCATGTTGAGGGCGACGACCACGGGCAGACCGGTCTCGATGACCTGAAGCGCCAGGTACAGGTTGCGCTCGAGGTTGGTAGCGTCGACCACCTGGACGACGACATCGGGCTCGCCGCTCATGAGGTAATCGCGCGAGCACTGCTCTTCGGGGCTGTAGGGGGAAAGCGAGTAGATGCCGGGGAGGTCCGTAATCGTGACGCTCTTGTCACTCAGGAGCCTAGCCTCCTTTTTCTCAACCGTGACGCCGGGCCAGTTGCCAACGTAGCCGTTGGCGCCGGTGATCAGGTTGAAAAGCGTGGTCTTGCCGCAGTTGGGGTTGCCCGCCAGCGCGACATGGATCTGAGAATCCGCCATTCAATCCTTCTTCCTTGTGTGCCCGCGCTGCTTTCTCCGCACGGGCTGGATAATGTGCTTCAAAAATGCTGCATTAAGTTAGAAATACCTAACTTTATCTGCAGAAACATACGCCGCGAGTCCTTACTGGACCTCGACGACGGCCGCCTCCTCCTTGCGGATGGAAAGCTCGTAGCCGCGCACGTTGATCTCGACCGGATCACCGAGCGGTGCAACCTTCACGACCTTGAACGAAGTGCCCTTGATGAGCCCCAGGTCCATAAGGTGGCGGCGAAGCGCACCCTCACCGTGAAGCTTGACGATGGTGGAGCTCTCGCCCACCTTAACGTCACCCAACGTCTTCATCCTCTTGTCCCCCTTTCAGTGCGTACAGAAATTCCGTCGACTAACCGACGGTCATGATGTGCATGGCAACCTTGGAATCGATGCCAAAGCGTGCGCCCAGCACCGTGACGATGATATTGGCGCCACTCGAGCTCACCACGTGGATTTCGTTGCCCTCGACAAAGCCGAGGTCCTTGAGGTGGTGTTTCATGTCCTCATTGCCCTTTACACGAGACACGCGCACGGTTTCGCCCGCTTTTACCATCGAAAGCGGCATGGCCGGCATCTGCGGTCCGCAAGACATGAGTTGCTCCTAACGTCAGTTCGTCCTCAACATCGACGCGTTAAAAGTTAACCACGTCTATGTTCGCTTTAGTAAACTAGCACGTGGCTAACTTTTTGGAAAGGGTCTCTAATCAATTTTCGAAAAAGTTTCCTATACGAAACAAAAAGGCGCGGCAAAGGGCTGTCCTTTGCCGCGCCCTGTCATGCTTAGAGCGAGAGGTTTCTGATCGACGTAACGCAGGAAGCCTCGTCTACGCCCGAAACGCGGAAAATAATGTCCTCGCCGCACTCGCCGTAGAGAGCCATGAGGCCCATAACGTCGCGACCGTCGGTATGGCGGTCGCCGATGCTGACCGACACGTCGCTACGATGCCTGGCGATAATGTCGTAGAGCAGCGCAACCGGGCGGGCATGCAATCCCAACGGATCTTTAATCGTCTTCGTAAATTCGACCATGTCCCCTCCCACGACATCGCACATTCGGCCGGCAAACCCAGCCACGTGGTAGCTATTGTAGCGTTAGATGCTTGTCGAGAGCTCCTCTGAACACCTCGTGGGCAAAAAGTGGCAAATATGAGTACTGCCACCAATTTAGTAGCAGCAAAATCGAGAGCAAATTGCCTACTTTGAGTGATTCGAAGAGGTTGAAAGCCGTCAAACGCCCTTTAAAGGGGGTTGGATAAATTTATTTTGAGCCCATTTTTACTCAGAACAGGCCGAAAAATATGACACCTCTTTTGCAACAGTACTCATATTTGGCATTTTATGAACACGGGGTCCAAACCCATGCCCCAAAGCACAAAAGGAGGGGCCTCGTAAGGCCCCTCCTTAGGAAAGGGAATCGATTTATTCCACAGCCGCAGATTAATCCTAGCCGCTACTCCATCATGTCGAGGACGGAGGGGCGCAGCTCGCTCTCGGCAGCCTCGGGATCGGTCTCGCGCAGACGGTTGATATAGCGGTTGTACCACATCACGGCAAGGCCCAGGAAGACAACCACACCGCCAACGTTGTAGACCAGCGTCAGCCACAGCGGCTGATCGAGCGGAATGGTGCCGCAGATAAGCACGAAGCAGAAGACCACAAGCAGGAATGCAGCAATGACCAGGCCAAAGGTACGCGAACCCATACGGAAGCCACGGGGAGCAGCGTCGAAGTTCTTGCGCAGCATAAAGTAGGCAAGCAAAATCAGCAGCGGCGGGAGCAGAGCGGTGGCAGCCGTCATGTTGGTGACGATCATGAGCAGGTCGTCGAGGTTACCGGAGCCCAAAGCAGGGATGATCAGGATGGGGACGACGATGGCGAACTGCAGCCAAGCAGCGCGGGCAGGAATGCCATGCTCGTTGAGCTCGACGATCTTGCTACCAAAGACGCCCTTGGGGATCTCGGTGAAGAAGACCTTGATGGGAGCGGAGGTCCACATCATGAGGGAGCCCAGCGTGGCGGCGAGAAGGATCAAGCCGATGGCGCGCGTAGACACTTCCATGGGAATGCCAAAGTGGGCAAAGACAGCGCCGAACACGTCGAAGATGCCGGTGGAGATGGCAACGCCGCCCTCGGGAATGAACAGGTTAACCAGCAGCGAAGCGCCTGCATACAGAAGGCCGATGGTCAGGCCGGCGATAACGACGGTGCGCACGAAGGCCTTGACGCCACCCTTAAGGTCGTTAAGGAACACGCCGACAGACTCAGCGCCGCCAACGCCCTGGATGATCCAGGCAAGCGTACCGAAGAAGCCCCACATAGTGGCGAAGTTGCTCATGTCGGGAGCCATGTTGGCGGGCGTGGGAGCCGTAGCGAACTCAACGCCGCCAAAGGCAGCAGCCAGGGACAGCAGGATGAACACGGCAGTCAGGCCGAGAGCCGCGGTCGAACCGAAGGAGGAAATGGAGCCGATCCACTTAGCGCCCTTGGTCGAAACCCACGTGGCGATAGCAAAGACGACGATCTCGATAATGGTGATCCACAGCTGCGAAAGCTCGGCATTGGCACCAAAGAACACGTAGCTCGCGTAGATGATGACATTGGGCAGGACGGACGCAAAGAAGAACAGGTTGACGAACCAGTAGCTAAACGCCGTCAGGAATGCCCAGCGGCCGCCCATCGAGGTCTTGACCCAGGCGTACACGCCCGACTCGGAGTCCTTGTTGAGGCCGACAAACTCGGCGGTAACCAGGGTATAGGGGACAAAGTACAAAAGCGTGGCGAAGAAGAACGACGGCGCAGCTGCCAAGCCGATGGCCGCGTTGTTGTTGATGATGTTCTTGATACCGAACACGGCGGCGACCGTCATGCCCAGCAGAGCGAACGAACCAATCGTTCCTCGTTTTTCAGAGCTCATAAGCCCTCCCAATCATCTGTTAAATGTCATCTAAAACCGTCCGAGCTGCAAGTGCAAACACGGACGGTGCACCTGCTAAGGGGAATGGGGAAAAGGGAGTCAACAAAGCCATCCCCCTTAACGGCGCGAAGCAAACGTCCAGGCGGACGAATACTACTTGTTGGGGAAGGAATATCCTTCAACCGTCACGTGCAGTACCACGACGCGGGGATCCGCGGCATCAGCCACGACACGGTAGGCCTCGTCGATCTCGACGACAGCAACGCCGCCGGCGGGAATCGTCACAGTCTCCCCCGTACCCTCAAAGCGCTCGCGATCATCGATATCGCTGTAGGCGCGGGTGCAGGTGAGGCCTGCCTTGGGGGCAACCTCGACAGTCAGGTCGCCGTCGAGCGGGGCGAGCACGGCATGATAGCGACGGTGACCGACCAGATCGGCGGTAGCGGCCTCGTGGGCGTTCACCCACCAATACACCAACGAGTCGCCGATGGAGTACGCCACATCGTGCTGCAGTTCAGAAACGCCGTCGAGCGCCTGGCCGGTACGCATCCACTTCTTGACGGACTTCATCTGAGCATCGAAGTCGGCACGCGAGTTAAAGACATGCATGGCTTATGCCTCCTTAATGGGTGCCAGCGCCTGAGCCAGATCGGCAGACGTCAGCGGTCGCAGGGACACCTCAAAGCTGAAGCTCTCAAAACGGGTGCGATAGGAATCGAGCACCTCGGAACCCCAAGAGTTCGAACCAAGGCCGAGCAGCTGGTCGTTGATGTTGACCGTGACCGTGTCGCCCTTGACAAGGTCGTAGACGTGCTTGGCGTTATCGATAGCCTCGCAGCTATAGGGCCATGCCGAGAACGAGAACGGGTTAGAGGCAGCGTCAGCCGGACGAGTCACGACCAGACCGTCGCCGTGGCTAGAGCGCAGGGCAACCCAGCGGGTACCCTCGCGGTTGGCACAGTCCTGAGGCATAACGTAGGGCGTGAACATGTCGTCGACCGTAGTGCGGTAATGACCGACCGGGTTGGCGCGCAGCGAGTCCGGATAGTTCTCGCCCGGGCCGTGGCCATACCACTCGACGGCACGATCGCAACCGGGAACCTCAAAGGAGATGCCGATGCGCGGGATAATGTCCGAATAGTCGCCGTAGGGCTCGCCGGAAACCTTGAGGTCGACGCGACCGCTCGGAAGCACGGTGTAGACGAGCTCGACGCGCATGCCGAACGCGCGGACGGGAGGAGCGATACGCTGGCTCACGGCAACGACGACCGCATTGCCGTCCTGCTTCCAAGAAACCTTGCGGGTAGACGTCTGCATCACATCGATGAAGTTGTCCTTCCACAGGGAGTCATACTCCTGAGCGTGGTTATCGACGAGCGGATGCCAAAAACCAACCTGGGGGCCAGAAGCCATGACGTCGCGGCCGGATGCCTTCCACTCGCTCACGGTGCCGTTTACCTTGCTGAAGGTCAACTCGCCGTTGAGGGAGTGAATGCGGATCTCCTGCTCGGTCTCCTCGACCGTAAGCTCAGGACGAGCAGGAGCCGCGATGGCCGGCGCCGGATGGTTGGCGATGGCAAACTGGCTTGCGCCCAGTTGGAACATCGGCTCGCACCAGACGTGAGCGGCCATGGTGTAGGCGCGCACAGTCAGCAGGGTCTCGCCTACCGCGACCTCGCGAATCACCAGTGGCAGCTGGACGGACTCGCCGGGAGCAACCGCACCGGGCATGAGCGTCTTGCGGCAAACCACGTCGCCGTCCACCAGGGTCTCCGCCGACAGGCAAACATCCTCGAGGGTGGTAAACCAACGCTTGTTGGTGACGGTCAGCTCGCCCGCCTCGGCATCGTAAGCCATGCGAACCGGGCAGATGACCTGGCCATACTCAGTGAGGCCCGGGCTCGGCTGCTGCCAAGGGAACACCATGCCGTCGATGCAGAAGTTGCTGTTATTGGGGTAATCGCCGTTGTCGCCACCATACATATCGTAGGCAACGCCGTCCTCGGTCACAGCAGCCAAACCGTGGTCGCACCATTCCCAGATAAACTGGCCTTGGATGCAATCCCAGCGATCGAAGACCTCCTGGTACTCGGACAGGCCTCCGGGGCCATTGCCCATGGAGTGACCGTACTCGCAGTTGATGCGCGGCTTGGGGAACGGATGCTCACCAAAGTCGTTCATCTGCGACACACGGGAGTACATCGTGGAAATGACATCGACGGTATCGGCGTTGCGGTCCTCCTCGTAATGGACCGGACGACCATCGAGCTCATGAGCCTTGGCGTACATCGCGCGGATGTTGCAGCCATAGCCGCTCTCGTTGCCCATCGACCACATAATGATGCAGGCGTGGTTGCGCTCCTGCATCACCAGGCGCTCAATACGGTCGACGTAGGCCGGCTCCCATGCCGGGTCGTCGGTAACCAGGGCGATATTGCCGATATTCTCGAAGCCGTGGCTCTCCATATCGGTCTCGGCGACCAGCATGATGCCATACTCATCACACAGCTCGTAGAAGCGCGGGTCATTGGCATAGTGAGAGGTGCGCACCGCATTGATGTTGTGTCGCTTCATGAGCTCCAGGTCGCGGCGCATGCGATCGAGGCCCACGGCGCGGCCCTTGTGATCGTCGTGATCGTGGCGGTTGACGCCATGCATCTTAAAGTAAGTGCCGTTGAGGTAGATATGATTGCCCTCGACCGTCACCTCGGCAAGACCCTGGCGATGCGGGACGTACTCGCTAACCTCGTCGCCGTCGTAGACCTCAAACGTAAGATCATAGAGGAAGGGGTCCTCGGGATTCCAGAAGCGGGCATCGGTCACGCTGCACTCGGCATGGCCGTCGACGCACTCACCCGTAGCCACCACGTTCTCGCCATCGCTGAGCGTAAACACAACGCGGGAAGCGCCCTCGGCAACCGTATCGAGCGTGATCAGAGCGGCATCGCCCTCGCGGCGCGTGCGGAACCTAAAGTCGACCAGGTGTGCGGCGGGACGCTGCATAAGGTACACATCGCGGAAGATGCCCGATGCCCACCACATGTCCTGGTCCTCGATATAGCTACCATCGCTGTACTGCAGAACCTTGACCGCAAACAGGTTGTCGCCCTCGACGAGCGCGTCGGTCACGTCGAACTCGGCAGACAGGCGCGAGCCCTTGGTCATGCCGATAAACTTGCCGTTGACGTACAGCTCGCCATAGCTCTCGATGCCGTCAAAGCGAATGATCTCGCGAGCGCCGGCAGGCACGGCGGGAAGGTTGACGATGCGCTGGTAGACGCCCGTGGGGTCGTCGGAGGGAACGAACGGCTGATCCACCGGGAACGGGAAGCCTTCGTCGGTGTAGGCAAGGTTGCCATAGCCGTCTACCTGCCACAGGTGCGGAACCTCCACGTGATCCCACTCGGGCTCGTACGTGGAAAGCTCCTCGTTAGAGACGGCAGCAGGCCCCTCAAAGAGGCGGAACTGCCACGAGCCGGACAGCTGGACAAACCCGCGCGACAGCTCGCGGCTGTACGTAGCGGCGAGATCGGCGGTCTCGTAACCCATAAAGTACGCATGGGGTGCCAGGCGGTTCCTGTGGGTGAGCGCTTGGTTTTCCCAATCGTTAATGGCGTCCATGGTGATGCTCCTTCGTCATCGTAGTGATTCTTGTGCAACCGGTTGTCCTTATCTTACGGGCGATGCAAAAAACTGTGCAACCGGTTGTCCGCTGAACGGTCGATTTGGTCGGGTTAACGGTGCAACCGGTTGTACAACCGCGACACTTATGTCACCCTGAGTATCGAAACTCAGCGCAAGACATCGTTCTCAAGCTCGTAGGCAACCGCCACGCCCGCTGATATCTCACCCATACGAGACGTATTCGATTGCGGCTTGGTTGCAAAACGACACCGGTCAACGGATATCATGAACGCTGTTCAGGCGCACTATAGTAAGCTGTATCCGCACCAGCCCGTATCAGCGACAACATCGACCGCATTCTCCAGGAGACGCCATGACCCAACCAGTTCGCACCGCACCTACGCTTGCCGAGGTTGCCGCAGCTGCCGGCGTGTCGCGCTCCACGGCATCGCGCGCTCTCAACGATTCGCCCCGCATTAGCGAGGAAACCAAAAGGCGCGTCCGCGCGGCGGCCAAGGAAGTCAATTTTGTCCCCAACGCTCGTGGCCGAGCGCTC
>CABUTP010000030.1 GCA_902494545.1 uncultured Collinsella sp.
AAGGCCGGCACCTTTGTTGAGTGCGGCCTGTGCGGCACCGCTGCCGTTATCTCCCCGGTCGGCGAGATTGACAACAAGGTCTACGGTGCCGACGAGACTGTGACCTTCCCGGCTGGCTACACCGAGATCGGTCCTGTGATGAAGAAGCTCCGCGAGACCCTGACGGGCATCCAGTCTGGTGCTGTTGAGGATAAGCACAACTGGGTTTACACCGTCGCGTAAGCTGTTTTAGCTGTTCGGCCCGAGGGCGACCTTCCTTTCCGGCGCGTCCTCGGACATGAAAGAACCCCCGCTGCGCACTACGTGCGGCGGGGGTTCTTTCGTCCTGCGGAGTGCGCCGGAAAGGAAGGTCACCCTCGGGCCTGCGTTACCTCGGCGCTGCCGTTACGGGCAATATAGATCTGAAATAAAGATGGTGCGCGGCCTTTTAGGCCGCGCGTTTGTTTTGGTTCGCGCCATGTGGGGGTGGTGGCGACGTGCATTTTTGCGAGTATTCTGCAATCGAAGGCCCTTGCATACCGACCTCGGGCGAAAAATCAGGATTTCTCGATGTTTTCTACGAATGATGGGCGGGGTTATGGGCTGACAACGTTTGATTTGCGGGGATATTCGCGGTCTTTGGCATTTACGTGGCGCCCGAAGCTGTCGGGCATGCTGAATACTCCCAAAAATGCACGGTGCTTAGAGGGGGACCTTTGCGACAAAGGAAACCGCCCCGTCGAAGTATACATTCGACGGGGCGGTTTATGCATATACCCGATTGAGGATATGCTGCAGATCTGTTAGAACTTGACGGTCGGTGCCTGGCGGGCAGCTTCGGCGGCCTCGAAGCCCTGACGCTCCTTAAACTGGAAGATGCCGGCAAAGATGACGGCCGGGAAGGTCTGGATGGCGTTGTTGTAGCTAAGCACACAGTCGTTGTAGCTCTGGCGCGCGTAGCTCACCTTGTTCTCGGTGTCTTCGAGCGTGGCTTGGAGCTGCGTAAAGTTGGTGTTCGCCTTAAGATCGGGGTAAGCCTCGGCCACGGCGAAGAGCTGGCGCAGGGCGCCGGTCAGCACGTTGTCGGCTTCCATCTTGGCTTCGGGCGTGGTGGCGCTCACGGCTGCGTTGCGCGCGTTGACCACGGCGGCGAGCGTGTCCTGCTCGTGTTTGGCGTAGCCCTTGACGGTCTCGACCAGGTTAGGGATCAGGTCGTTGCGGCGCTGCAGCTGCGTGTCGATGTTCTGCCAGGCGTTATCAATGCGATTGCGCTTGGTGACCATGTTGTTGTAGATGCCGGCGATGGCGCAGACAATCACAACGACAACAACGATACCGATGATGACGGGAATCATGGTGTCTCCGTTTCGAATGGCCGCGGCGTCTTCCGCCGGCTGCCGTTGGTGTAACGCTATTAGTATACCCGCAACCTTTGGCGATACCGAACTTTCCGGTAAGCGTTATGTTTCCGCCAAGGTGAGGCCATTCGCCAGGGGGTGGGCGATACAGGTGTAAGATATGCGACAGATTAGTGAGCGCTGTCTTTTCCTGGAGGAGGGCGATACGTATGGACCTTCGCATCAAGAAAACCTATCGGGCCCTGTTCGAGGCCTTTACTGAGCTGCTCGAAGAGCATCGGTTTGAGGACGTGACGGTTGCCATGCTGTGTGACCGCGCTATGATTCGTCGGACGACGTTCTACAAGCACTTCCGCGACAAAAACGATTACTTTGCCTTCTATATCGATGAACTCATGTCGGGCCTGCCGCAAAAGCGGGCCGATGCGGATGGCGCGGAGGGCGCCGAGGACGTACGCACGCTTCGCCACGAAGTGTTCGCCGATGCCATGGATCTGATTCTGGCGCATGAGCAGCTCATGGATAACATTTTGGCGAGCAGCATGTCGGGTATGCTGACCAGCATGATTTGCGACCGCATCGCGCGCTCCATACGCGGGCGCGTGATGATCGCGCTTGACGAGGACGCGCTCGCGCCCGTATCGCTCGAGACAACGTCTGAGTTTGTCGCCGGCGGTATTATTCGACTCTTTACCATGTGGTGGGAATCGGGCCACGTACTAGAGCGCCGATCCGAAATCGCCGACGTGGTCGATGCGCTGTTCGAGCGGACCATGACGCCGGTGAGTCACTAAGAGTGGCGGAGAGAGGGGGATTCGAACCCCCGGAACGCTCTCGCGCTCAACGGTTTTCAAGACCGCCGCATTCAACCGCTCTGCCATCTCTCCGTGAGTCGTAATGATAGCATCGTTTTGAATTTGCAACAGGGAAGGCGAACGATGACGAGCACCGGAATCGATGAGAAGTTCATGCGCGAGGCGCTGGCGGAGGCGCGTACCGCCGCGGCGGTGGGCGAGGTGCCGATCGGCGCCGTAGTGGTGCGCGCGGGTGAGATCGTCGCGCGGGCGCATAATCGCCGCGAGCTCGACCAGGACCCTTCGGCGCATGCCGAGTTTGCGGCCCTATGCGCCGCCGCGCGGTCGCTCGGTCGTTGGCGCCTTTCCGATTGCACGGTCTACGTAACGCTCGAGCCCTGCTGCATGTGCGCGGGGCTTATGGTTAACGCGCGCGTGGGGCGCTGCGTGTACGGCGCGTCCGATGCTAAAGCGGGCGCTCTGGGGTCGCTATACGACCTGAATGCCGATTCGCGCCTGAATCATCGGTTTAATGTGACCGCCGGCGTGCTGGCAGACGAGTGCCGCGCGGTGCTGAGCGGTTATTTTAGTGGGCTGCGTGGCACCGATGGTGCTGGCTGCGGTTGTGGGGCCGATCTTGAGGCGCATGCCGCCCACGCCGAGGCGCTTGCGGGTGTTGGGGATCTCGCTGGCGAGACGCTCGACTTTGGCCCCGTGCAGCGCCGGTTCCGCCGCGTGCTGTTGGCGATCGACTCCTTTAAAGGCAGCGTGTCGAGCTCGCAGGCGGAGGGTGCCGTTGCCGAAGGTGTGCGCCGTGTGTGGCCTGATGCCCAGGTAAGCGCGTTGCCGCTGGCAGATGGTGGCGAGGGAACGCTCGATGCCGTTGCCGCGTGCGGCGGTGAGGTCGTGGCAGGTGAAGTCGCAGGCCCCTTGGGCGACCGCGTGCCTGCCCGGATGCTGGTGGACGGCGAGCGCGAATCTGCTGTTATTGAGATGGCCGAGGCGGCGGGTATTGGGTATTCGCCCTGCACGGAATCGGCGGCGCTTGCGGCTTCGACCTATGGCGTGGGCGAGCTCATGCTTCGCGCGGTCCGTGCTGGGGCAAAGACGATCTATATTGGTCTGGGCGGCAGCGCCACCAACGACGGTGGCGCCGGCATGCTGCAGGCGCTGGGCGCCCACCTTGTCGATGGCCGTGGCTGCAATATCGCCCCCGGCCTCGCGGGCCTTGAACGCGTGGCGAATATCGATTTGGCACCGGCGCTTCGGGCGCTAAATGGCACGCGTGTCGTGGTGCTTTCCGATGTCGAGAATCCGCTCGTGGGGCGTCGTGGGGCACTTGCAGTGTTTGGCGGGCAAAAGGGCCTGCCGACAGACGATGTCGAAGCGCTGGGCAGGTACGACAGCTGGATGGTCGGCTACGGCCGCCTGCTCGATGCGGCGATTACCGGGGTGCGGGCTCAGGGGTTGTTGCGCGTGCCCGAGGGCGTGCGGACATTTGGCTCGGTGCTCGGCGTGCCCGGCGCCGGTGCCGCTGGCGGTCTGGGCGCCGCGTTGTTGGCACTTGGTGCCGAGTTGCGCTCGGGCGTGGAGACGGTGCTCGATCTGATTGGGTTTGACGAGCGCGTGCGCGATGCCGACCTGGTCATTACAGGCGAGGGCAATATGGACGAGCAATCCGCTGCCGGCAAGGCGCCGGTGGGCGTGGCCCGCCGTGCCAAGCGCTATGGCAAGCCGGTGGTCGCCGTCGTGGGCGGTCGTGCGGACAGCTTGGATGCGGTGTATGGACAGGGTATCGACTTAGTTCTGCCGGCCTGTCGCAGACCCATGAGCCTTGAGGATGCGCTTGGCATGCAGGAGGCTGTAGCCAATTTGGCGTGCGCAGGCGAGGGGGCTGCCCGAGCATACGATCTTGGACGCATATAGATAAAAATATCCAATCTGACTTGCCTGCCCAGCTCGTTATTTGTAAATATATGTTAATGACGCTGACATTTTACGGTCGATACTATTATCGTATCACTGGTTTCGTATCCACCCGTCTGTAAACGGGAATTGAATGAAAGGAGCTAGGATGCGCAGGTTGGGAAGTGCGCTTAAGCGCGGTTACGGTTAGTGCGGTGTTGGCGCTGACGTTAGGCATGGCCGCCCCGGCGACCATGTCATTCGCAGACGATGCCGCAGGGGACGCCGGACAATCGTCCGCGCTGGAGCAGAATCAGAAGATGGCGACCGAGCTCGACGAGAACCTTGAGACCAAGGTCACCCTCTCGTTCCCGGGCAAGCGCGAGGCCGAGCCGTCCGACGTTGTGTTTGTGCTCGATAAGTCGGGCGCCTCTGCGCAGAAGGACATCTTTGACCAGGCTAAGTCCTTCCTCGAAGAGGTTAAGGCAAAGGCTCAGACCGACGGCTTGGACATCAAGGTTGGCGTTGTCCTCTTTAATAAGGTGGGCAATATTCAGCAACCGTTGACTGATGTCGTTACAGGTTACGATAGCATTCTGACGGCGATGAACTCGAGCTTGCGCTCGGGTACCAACATGGACGCCGGCCTTCTTGCTGCAAAGAGCATCCTCGACGCGGATACTGCCGTTAAGGCCGAGAACAAGCACGTGATCCTTATTAGCGACGGTGCAACCTACCTTTACTGCAAGAATGGCGATTACACCAAACCGTATACGAGGTCGTTTGGCGATCCAAAAAAGCAGACGAATCCAGAGACCGGCGTTGCATACCCCAATGGAGAGAACAAGATGGGCGGTATCTGGGAGTCCCACTCGCGCGAGTACAATTTCAAGAACGACTGGAAGAAGTTCTCCGACGGCTCCACCAACTTCATTTTCTCGGAGGCCATGAAGGGCCCCGAGAAGCTCGGCGAGTATCTTGAGTACTATCGCGACCAGTACGAGAACTCTGACAAGAACTGGGCCCAGTACGATTACGAGTACACCGACGCCGCCGCCAGTAAGGGCACCACGAACCCCATCCCTGTCGACGTGAACGCGCCGTGCAACATCGACGTCGCGTTCTGGAGCACGGACGACACGTTCCAGTCGATGGTCAAGGCCGGCTACGACATGAACGTCTACTACAAGAACGCCGCCGACTTTGATGGCCAGGTATTCCTGCAGTACCTCACCAGGAATTCCAACAACGGCCAGCTCGACACCGACTTTGCCGATATCAAGGCCAAGCTCGTGGACAAGATCGCTGCCGGCTCGACGGTCGAGGACTTTATTGGCAACAACTTTGACTTTGTGAACGATGCCAGTAAGATCAGCCTGAATGTTGCGGGCGAGGACCTTGCGCCTGAGAAGATCGACGAGACCACCTATGGCTTTGGCAAGCGTGCGGATGGCACCTATCGCTTCACCCTCAAGTACACGGCAGGGGAGAACGAGAAGCTTGTCTTCACTCTCAACGAGGCCGCGGTGCCCGCTAAACCGGTTGTCCTTACGTACAGCGAGGTATTGGTGAATAAGCCCACCGAGGCCGGCACCCACAGCCTCAAGGTCAACGAGAGTGCAACCCTGTACCCCGTTGACGGCAACGGCGACAAGGGCACGGCAGGCGTTTTCCCGGTTCCGACGGTTACCTACACGGTTGCTGCTCCCGAGCCTAAGCCCGAACCCGAGGTTAAACCCACTAAGCCGAGCGATAAGAAGCCCGTCAGGACGACGAAGGGCGAGAAGGGCTCCATGCCGATGACGGGTGATACCTTCTCAATTCTGCCCGTCATTGGGCTGGTCGTAGCCGGTGCAGCCGTTTGCGTTTCCGGCATTATCCTCAAGCGCCGTAATCGCTAACGGCGCTGACGTCGAACGACGTTTCGCTTCCCAGCGCTTACGCAACGCTTGAATGCTCTCTGCGAAGCAACTGATGGGGCGCGGTCGCATACTTGCGACCGCGCCTTTTTGCTGCCGTGCACTCATGTGGTTTTCCCTTTGACCGCGGGGCATCTTGCTCTGCTGGACGGGAGCAGGTAATATATATCGAGCGCCTAGCGCGTTCGATGGGTTCGGATGACGACATGTTCCGAATCTGGTCAGGTCCGGAAGGAAGCAGCCATAAGGAGCCTCTGTCGGGCATCCGGATCCATCGAGCGCACGGGCGCTTTTTGGTGCCGCGATATGGCCCGGCCGGCGGCGAGGTATTTGGTGTCTCGCTGGTCCTCGGCTGCGCCTGCGGGATCGCTCGACTACCAAATACCTCGCCGCCGGCCGGGCCCTGTCGTCCAAAAATCACCCGTAGAGGCGCATTTATCTGATAATTGAATTCCTAGCGTTATGCCGCTCGCTGGCGTTGCCAAAACATCGGCTGCTACATGCCTTGGGCACTAGTGACTTTTGTGCTTGCTTCGCCTTAACATCTGTAACGAGTTGCTTACGCATCTCCAGGGTTCTCCGTACTATCATGAATCAGATTGAAGAGAGATGATGATAGGGAGCGCCTATACATGATTGAGCTGCTCAGGCGTTTTGGTGGTAAGTTTCGCCGGTATATGGTGATTGGTCCTGCGTGCAAGTTGATCGAAGTAATCTTTGACCTGCTTACGCCGCTGGTGATTGCCCAGATGATTGATAGGGGCATCGGCGTGCACGATGTGAACGCTGTCGTCCACTACGGTATATTGCTTGCCGCCATGGCCGTGATCGGCATCTCGTTTACGCTTGTCTGCCAAAAGATGGCGGCACTGACCTCGCAGGGCATGGGCACCGACATTCGCGGCGCGCTTTACGAGCACATCAACAAGCTGAGCTACGCCGAGCTCGACCGCTTTGGCACGCCGTCGCTCATCACGCGCATCACCAACGACGTCAACCAGGTGCAGCTTGCCGTGGCGCTGGGCGTGCGCATGCTCATCCGCTGGCCCTTCTTGGCGGTGGGCTCCATGTGCGCGGCCCTTGCCATCGACCTTAAGCTCGGCATCATCTTTTTGATTTGCACGCCCGCCATTGGCTTGGTGTTTTGGTTTGTCATGGCGCGCTGCATCCCGTACTACAAGCAGCTGCAGGCAAAGCTCGACCGCATCGCGCTCATTTGCCGCGAGGGGCTTTCGGGCGCCCGCGTGGTCCGGGCGTTTGTGCGCGAGGGTCACGAACGTGAGCGTTTTGCCCAGGCGGCCGATGACCAGGCGCGTGTCGCAATCGCGGTGGGCAAGCTCTCGTCGATCCTCAACCCCGTCACGTTTCTTGTGATGAACCTGGGCGTGTGCGCCATCCTGTGGGTGGGCGGCATCCAGGTCAACGTGGGCGAGCTCACGCAGGGCCAGGTCATGGCGTTCGTCAACTACATGACGCAGACCCTGACCTCCATCGTGTATGTCGCCAACCTGGTCGTGGTCTTTACCAAGGCGAGCGCCAGCGCGTCGCGTATCAACGAGGTGCTCAATTGCGAGCCGAGCATCACCGACGAGGGCACCCAGCCGGTTGCGCTACTCGAGCCGAGCGCGATGGGCAACGCTGCTCCGGTCCCCGCGCTGAGCTTGAGCCATGCGAGCTTCTCGTTTGGCGCCGGCGCGGCCAATGCTGTCAACGATGTGACGCTGGAACTCCCGCTGGGCAAAACGCTCGGCATTATCGGCGGCACGGGCAGCGGTAAGTCGACGCTCGTCTCGCTCATCCCGCGCCTGTACGACGCGGGCGTCGGCAGTGTGAGCGTGATGGGCTCCGACGTGCGCGCCTGGCCGCTCGATCAGCTGCGCCATGTGGTCGCGACTGTTCCGCAGCGCGCGTCGCTCGTGAGCGGCACGATCCGCAGCAACCTAACCTGGCGCGACGAGTCGGCAACCGATGAGGAGCTGTGGGCGGCGCTCGATATAGCGCAGGCCAGCGAGTTCGTGCACAACAAGCCCCAGGGCCTCGACGCCCCGGTCGAGGCGGGCGGCAAGAACTTCAGCGGCGGCCAGCGCCAGCGCCTGACCATTGCGCGTGCCCTGGTGGGCTCGCCGCAAATTCTGATCATGGATGACTCCGCCTCGGCGCTCGACTTTAAGACCGATGCGGCGCTTCGCCACGCCATCCGCGAGCGCAGCGTACGCGGTGCCGCCGCGGGCGGGCTCCCGCTGACCACGGTGATCGTGAGCCAGCGCGTCTCGACCGTGCGCGATGCCGACATGATCTGCGTGCTCGACCACGGATCGGTCGCGGGCCTGGGTACGCACGACGAGCTGTACGCAAACTGCCAACTCTATCGCGAGATTTGCCAGTCGCAGCTTCGTCGCGAGGAGCTCGAGGGTCAGCAGGGGAGCGCGATGCCCGCGTCCGCCCCAAGTTCCGCGTCCGCCCCGGCTGCCCCGGCATCCACTTGCGCAAAGGAGGGCTGCTAAATGAATCCGTATACTTCTTCCGGTTCGGTCGCCACGATGACGGCCAACGTGTCCGGCAACGATAACCTCAACGACCTGGGCGACGGTCCGCGCCAGCCCGGCGACCCCGAGCGTTACCCCGTAGGCGCGGTAACTCGCCGTCTGCTGGGCTATGTTCGCCCGCACCGCGTCTCGTTTGCGGCGTCGTTTGTGAGCGCCGCCATCTCGGTGATCTTGCAACTCTATACGCCCATCCTTATCGGCGAGGGCATCGACCTCATCGTTGCCGCCGGGCAGGTGGACTTCGGGTCGCTGCTGCCGCTCGTTACCAAGCTCGCGATTGTCGTGGTGGGCGCGGCGGCCTTCCAGTGGCTGCAGGGCTACTGCGTCAACCGTCTGTCCTACGAGACGGTGCGCGACATGCGCGTGGAGGCGAGCGACAAGCTCAGCCGCATGCCGCTCAGCTTTATCGACGGCCATGCCCACGGCGACCTCATGAGCCGCGTGGTCAACGACGTCGACCAGGTGGGTGACGGCCTGCTGCAGGGCTTTACGCAGCTCTTTACCGGCGTCATCACCATCGTGGGCACGCTTGCGTTTATGCTCTCCATCAACCTGACCATGACGCTTGTGGTGGTGCTCGTCACGCCGCTTTCCATCTTTGCGGCCGGTGCCATCGCCAAGCTTTCCAATAAGAGCTTCACTGCTCAACAGCTCATCCAAGGCCAGCTCGGCGGTCATATCGAGGAGTATGTGGGCGAGCAAAAGCTGGTTGATGCGTTTGCCTACGGCCCGAACGCCCAAGCACGCTTTGACGCGCTCAACGCCGAGCTCTATACGGCGGGCGAGCGCGCGCAGTTTATGGGTTCGCTTTCTAACCCCGGCACGCGCTTTATCAATAACATCATCTACGCCGTGGTCGCCGTGATCGGCTGCGCGGGCGTGATCACGGGCGTGCCTGCGACGCTCACGGTGGGTGGCGTTCAGATCTTCCTGTCCTACGCCAACCAGTACACTAAGCCGTTCAACGAGGTCACGAACGTCATCACGCAGATCCAGACCGCGTACGCCTCGGCGCGCCGCATGTTCGCGTTGCTCGATGCGCGCGAGCAGGAGCCCGACGCTGCGGATGCCATTGAGCTCGCCGCCCCGAAGGGCGAGGTGTCGTTTGAGCACGTTGACTTTAGCTACGTTCCCGACCGCAAACTGCTGCAGGATATTTGCATCGATGCCAAGCCCGGTATGCGCTTTGCTCTGGTCGGTCCCACGGGCTGTGGAAAGACGACGCTCATCAACCTGCTGCTGCGCTTTTACGATATCGATGCTGGGCGCATCGCGGTCGATGGTCGCTCCTCGCGTGACTACACGCGTGCGAGTCTGCGCCGCGCCTTTGGCATGGTGCTGCAGGACACCTGGCTGTTCGAGGGCACGGTGGCCCAGAACATTGCCTACGGTTGCCCCGATGCCACGCGCGAGCAGATTGTCGAGGCCGCCAAGCGCGCTCATGCGCATAAGTTTATCGTGCAGCTGCCAGGCGGCTACGATACGGTGATCGGCGAGGACGGCGGCACGTTTAGTCAGGGTCAAAAACAGCTGCTGTGCATCGCGCGCGTCATGCTCACCGATCCGGCGATTTTGCTGCTGGACGAGGCAACGTCGAGCATCGATACGCGTACCGAGCTGCAGGTGCAGGCGGCATTCGACGAGCTCATGGCTGGTCGCACGAGCTTTGTCGTGGCACACCGCCTGTCGACGATTCGCAACGCCGATTGCATCCTGGTCATGCGCGACGGCGAGATTGTCGAGCGCGGCACGCACAACGAGCTGCTAGCGGCAGGCGGCTTCTACGCCGAACTCTACCGCAGTCAATTCGCCCAGTAAGCAAGGCGTGGGGCAAATGAATCAGGTTCGTTCGTTCCACGTCTTAAGTATTTGGGGGCTTGCGCTGCGGACGTTTTGCCCTCATCGGTGTCGCCCATGTCGCCAATCGGCAGAAGGTGGTTTACATCTGTCACGTTAGTACTAAGATATTCATCTAATAAATTGCATTAGTGGCTTTAGTTTTGGGGGAAACGAGCAACGTGACTATGACATGCTCTTTGGTGGTCAACAGCAAGAGCGGTAATACCAGGATGGTTTCGGGCGCAATCAAGCGTGCCCTGCAGGCTGCAGGCGTCGAGTTTATTCACGCTGCCGCGCTGAGCGACGATGCGGATGCAGATCAGGTTGCGCTCGAGGCGCAGGGTGCCTGCGCTGCCGATACGGTGCTCGTTGGCTTTTGGTGCGACAAGGGCGCATGCACGCCTTCGGTCGCGGCGTTGCTCTCCGCCTTGCACGGCAAGCGCGTCTTTCTGTTTGGTACCTGCGGTTTTGGTGCCGATCAGAGCTATTACCAGCAGATTATCGACCGCGTAACTTCCAATTTGGCTGGGGATGCCGAGCTTGCGGGCTGGGCAATGTGCCAGGGCAAGATGGGTCCCGCGGTCAAACAGCGCTACGAGGCCATGCTCGAGCAAGATCCCGACAAT
>CABUTP010000031.1 GCA_902494545.1 uncultured Collinsella sp.
GCCCCACGCAAAAATGCGATCGGGGTCCATGCCATCAAGATTGCGCGCGACCTTCGCCAACGCGCAGCCCCAACGGACGCGCTCGACAAAAGCGGGCGAAGCAATCCCCCGCTGCAGGTCGTCCGCACCAGCAACATCATCATCCAGCGCAAGGACGGCATACCCCATGGCGGCAAATCTCGTCATGTGATGCCAGCCGCGCACAGGCCGATCGATGTCGTGGAACATCAGGCACAGCGGCACACGCTCAGATACTCGGGCACGACCAACAGGCTCAATCAAACGAGCGTGGACCGCATGGTCACCGAGCTCAAAGGAAACCTCGGAGTAACGGGCGCAGGGGTTAACAAAGTCAATCGCCGTAATGGCCAGGCCTTGAATCTCAAGATTCGAAGCGCATGCCTCTAAATCAGAAACATCTGCTTGGACGTCACCGTGCCAGCCCCGATATTCTGCGAGCCTTGACGAAATCGTTCCAGGAATTCCCACGAGCCCGGGGACTATCAGCTCGTCAACATTGCTCTCGCACTTAGACATGAGCCTCCCCTCCCTTGCAGAAAAACGGAATGATCAGATCATCAAAGTCCTGAATCTCCTCGTGGCCAAAGCCCTCAAAGAACTCATGACGCTTGTCGCAGGACAGATTGTTGTACACCGCAAACTGCGTTGCCGGCGGGCAGACGATATCGGCCGTGCCCGTGCCAAACAGCACGGGGCACTTGACCATGGGGGCAAAATTCTTGGAATCGAAGTACGCCAGCTTGGCATAGGCTTCCTCGATACGAGTCGAGTCCTCGTCAAACCAACGCGACCAATAGCGCAGGCCCTCGTAGGCAATATCGTCGGCGTCCAGATCCCAAACCAGGCGGAAGTCCGATAAGAAGGGATAGAGGATGGCCGCGCGGTCAACCAAATCGCTATTGAGCGCGCAGGTCGCAATACCCAAACCGCCACCCTGCGATGCGCCGTTCACATACACGCGGGTAAAATCGATGCCCTCGAGCTCGCGAACGATACGGCACAGAATGCGGATATCCTGATGCAGACGGACATAGTAGAGGTTGGCCGGATCGCCGTCGATACCGGCGACGATATGGCCCGCGACCGTCGTGCCCTCAAATCCACCAATGTCCTCGGAGGGGCCTCCTTGGCCAGGACAATCGAGAGCAATGAGCGCCATGCCCATGCCAGCAAACGACGCCTGCTCAAACCAGCTGCGGCTCGCACCCGGATATCCATGGAACTGAAGCACCAGCGGCATAAGCTCCTCCGAGACCGGCTTGAGGTACTTGGCATGCAGGCGTGCACCACACATGCCGGTATACCAGAGGTCGAAAAACCGACAGGTCGCGGAATCCGCAACCGAAGCCGCCTCAATCGCGTAGTCGAGCTCGACGGCGTCGGCCTCGGCCATGCGGTCCTTCCAAAAGAAATCGAAATCCGATGGACGGGGCATAGCGCCTCGATATTCACCAAATTGCTGTTGTAGCTCCTGAGCACTTGGCATGGCTCGTGAACCCAACCTTTCGAAATCGCAACGGAGGTGCGCCCGGCAAGGGAACCGGGCGCACGGGAGGGAAAGCGAGGCTACTCGCCGAGCTTGGGATGCAGCAGCGACGGCGCAGCGCCGAGCAGCATCTTGGTGTAGGGGTCCTGAGGGTGCTGGAAGACCTGCTTGGCCTCGCCATGCTCGACGATCTTGCCGCCATTCATAACGATGATATCGTCAGAGATATAGCGGACCGTCTGGATGTCATGGCTGATGAACACCATGGCCAGGCCGAGCTCCTTCTTAAGGTCGGTCAGCAGGTTCAGAATCTGCGCGCGGACCGAAACGTCCAGAGCCGAGGTGGGCTCGTCGGCGATGATGGCATCGGGGTTCAGCGACAGGGCGCGCGCAATTGCGACGCGCTGGCGCTGGCCGCCCGAAAGCTGGCCGGGAAGAACCTCGGCGGCGGAGCTGGGCAGACCGGTGAGCTCCAAGAGCTCCTTGACGCGCTTCTCCTGCTCGGCCTCGGTACCCAAGTTGTGGACGCGCATGGGGTCGAGCAGCTGCTCGCGAACGACCATGCGGGGGTTGAGCGCCGTGGCCGGGTTCTGGAACACGACCGAGATTACGCGACCCATGTGGCGACGGTCCTCAGCGGTACGTTTGGTAACGTCCTTGCCCTTAAAGTAGACCTTGCCGCTCGTGGGGGCTTGCAGGCCGCACATGACGTTAGCCGTGGTGGACTTTCCGCAACCGGACTCGCCGACGATGCCGATGGTCTGTCCGGGCATGAGCTTAATCGTTACACCCTGGACGGCGTGAACCAGGTTGGGGTGCAGAATCGAGCCGGTACGGGTCCTAAAGGTGACGTGGACGTCATCAAGGAAGATGATCGGCTCGACGCCGTTGACTGCGGTCTCGCTCATCTACATCACCTCCGCGTGAGGGGTCAAACCATTTGCCTTGAGCACCTCGTCGGGGAGCTCGGAATAGAAGTGCTCGGTGCCGGGCACGCGCTTGAAGACCGGACGGGTGTCCAGGCCAATGCGCGGATGGCTCGAGCGGGGCGCGAAGCGATCGCCCTTGGGGAAATCGCGCGGGCTCGGAACGGCGCCGGGCACCTGGTGCAGGCGGCCCGAACCGCTCTCGATGGACAGGACGGAACCCAGAAGGCCGCGGGTGTACTCGTGAATCGGGTTGGTGAGCAGCTCCTTGGTGGGCGCCTGCTCGATAACCTGGCCGGCGTACATAACCGTGATGTTATGAGCGACCTCGGCGACCAGTGCCAGGTCGTGCGAAACGAAGATCATGGCAAAGCCGAGCTTGGCCTGAAGGTCGTTAAGCAGTTTGATGACCTGCTTCTGGACGGTAACGTCCAGAGCGGTCGTGGGCTCGTCGCAGATGACCAGCTTGGGGTCGCGGGTAAGGGCCATAGCGATCAGAACGCGCTGACGCTGACCACCGGAAAGCTCATGCGGATAGCTCTCGAGCGTACGCTTGGGGTCGAGGCCCACGAGCTCCAGGAGCTCCTCGGCGCTACGGGTGCCGCCACGCTTGGTGAGCTGCTTCATCTGGGCGGAAATGAGCATGGAGGGGTTGAGCGAGGACAGGGCGTCCTGATAGACCATGGCGATATCGGTACCGCGCAGGCCGAACCACTCCTTCTTGCTCATCTTGAGCAGGTCGCGGCCCTCCCAGAGAACCTCACCGGAAAGATGCTCGTCATCGTCGGTCAGGCCCATGATGGCCAGCGTGGTGATGGACTTACCGCAGCCGGACTCACCGACCAGGCCCATGGTCTGGCCAGGACGGACATCAAAGTTGACATGATCGACGACGTTGATATCACCGTGGTGCTCAAACTGGATGCAGAAATCACGGACCGAAAGGATCGGCTCAACGGACTCATCGGGCACATGGCGGTCGTTACGCTTGAGTTCGACATCACGCAGAGCGCCAAGACGGGCGGACAGGGACTGAGCCTGCTCCTTGTAGGCGCGAACGGGGTCGGAGACCAGCAGGTCGGCCTCGCGGCGCTTGGAGGAATCGGTCGGATCCAGGGCGGCGGAGGGAGCAGCGGCCATGGCGTCGGTAATGCCCTCGGACAGGATGTTGAGTGCCAGGCAGGTGATCATGATGGCCAGGCCCGGGAACAACGCCTGCCACCAACGGCCAGCGAGCACGCCACCGCGAGCATCGGCGAGGATGTTGCCCCAGGTAGCGGTAGGCTCCTGAATACCAGCGCCGATAAAAGTCAGCGAGGCCTCGAAGATGATGGCGTCGGCGACCAGGGTAACGGTGAAGACCATGATCGGGGCGATGCAGTTACGCAGAACATGCTTGATCAAAATCCACGGAGCCTTGGCGCCGGAAACGATGACCGCGCGGACATAGTCCTCGCCGTACTCGGACACGATGTTGGCGCGCACGATACGGGCAATCTGCGGAGTGTACATAAAGCCGATGGCGAAGATGATCGACGGCACGGAATTGCCCAGGATGGAGACGAAGACGGCAGCGAGGGCGATGCCCGGGATGGACATGATGATGTCCAGGATGCGCATGATCGCCTCGGAAACGGACTTGCGCGAAACCGCCGCGAGGGCGCCCACGACCGAGCCGCAGACCAGAGCCATGGCAGTAGCACCGAAGCCGATGATCAGCGAGTAACGGCCACCGTAAAGCATACGCGACAGGATGTCGCGGCCCTTATCGTCGGTACCGAAGATAAATCCATTGCCGGGAGCCTGGCGAGCAGTGAAAATCTCGACCGGGCTATAGGGGGCAAGAAGGGGCGCCAGAATCGCGGTCAGGGCGACCAACACCAGCACGACGGCGGCAATCTTAGAAGACAGCGTCATCTTCTTCCAGCCACCGAGCTTGAGCCCCTTGGAGGCAGCTTTCTCGAGCTGCTCGGTTTGCTTCTCTCGAATCTTTACCATAATCTACACCGTCCTGATGCGCGGGTTGATGAGCAGGTAGAGCATGTCAACCACGATGTTGATGATGATGAAGGCAAGAGCAACGACGATGACGACGCCCTGAACCAGGTTCGCCTCGTTGCCCTGAACGCCCTGCAGAATCGCAGTACCCATGCCGGGGAGGTTGAAGATGACCTCGATGACGACGGCGCCGCCCATAAGGTAACCGATCTTAAGACCGAGGGTGGTGACCGGGGTGATCAGCGCGTTGCGCAAAACGTTGATGCCGACGACGACCTTCTCGGGAACGCCGGCGCCACGGGCCATGCGGACATAGTCCTTATCGAGCTCCTCGACCATGGCCGTACGCACGATACGAGTCATCTGACCCGTCAGCGGGAATGCCAGGGCGATGGCGGGCATGATCATACGTCCCAGATAGCCAGCCGGGTTGGTGGTGAAGTGAGGCAGAGCACCGGACGCCGGGAGCACCTTAAGGTAGGAAGAGAACAGCAGAATCAACAGAACGGCAAGCCAGAACGACGGGGTTGCCAGGCCGGCGATGGAAAAGACGCGGATCACTTGGTCCGGCCATTTATCGCGATACAGTGCCGCGATGACGCCGAGCAAAAACGAGACGACCGCGCCGATGGCAAGACCGATGAAGGTCAGCTGCATCGTGACGGGCAGGGCCGTGGAGATGCGCTTGGCAACAGAGTTGCGAGCAGCACCATAGGTGCCCATGTCACCATGGATCAAATCGCCCATGTAGCGCACGTAGCGCACGGGCCAGGGGTCGTCCAGACCATACTTTTCATGGTACTCGGCAACCGCCTCGGGCGAGGCACCGTCACCCAACGCCGTATAGGCGGGGTCGGTCTTGGAGAACGACATAAGGAAGAACACCAGGACGGTGACGCCCAATGCCATGATCGGCAGCGCCACGAGACGCCTTCCAATCAAACGTAGAAAGTTGTTCACGTTCTCTCCCCTTTCTTTTGTCGGTAGGACCAACTGGTATATGAGTATGGATACTCATTACAAGACCCGAGCGACATCGAGGTCGCCCGGGTCTTTGTTTCAACTATGAGGACGTTGCCTTACGACCGACGCCCCACATATGACTCAAGCGAGTCTTAGGCCTTGACGGTCGCGACGCCCCTGAAGGACATGCTCGTCGTGCCGATGCCCTTGAAGCCATCGAGGGCCTCGCCGTTGGGCGCGGTGGACGGATCATCCCAGGAAGCGGAAACGGTCTTGACGTGGACAACGGGGTACAGAACAGCGTTGTCGGCGATGATGTCGAAGCACTCGTTCCACTTCTTCTGCTGCTCGTCGCCCTCGGCGGCAAGAGCCTCGTCCATGAGACCGTGGAGCTTCGCCCACTCAGCGGAATCCTTCCACGGGCAACGGGTCTGCATCCAGACGTTGTCGCCATACCACCAGTTGAGCAGCAGGTCGGGGTCGGCGCCGAAGCAGGACGGATCGCCAGGAGCGAGAAGGATATCGTAGGCCTCGCCGCCGTCGATGGCAGCGTAGGTGGCCGGCGAGGTATCGGTCTGGATGGTCACCTCGAAGCCGAGAGCGTCGAGGTCGTTCTTGACCTGGGCGGCCATGCCCTTAATCTGCTCGTTGTCGGTGGTGCGCAGGGTGATGGCACCCGGGGTGATGCCGGACTCCTCGATGAGCTTCTTAGCCTTCTTGGCGTCGGTCTTGTACACCGTGGAAGCCTCATGATAGTTGGTGAAGCTCTTGGGCAGGTAGCAGCTGGCAGCGGTGGCAAGGCCGGCGAAGGTGTTGGTGATCATCTTCTCGGTGTCGAGCGCGTACATGACGGCCTGACGGACCTTGACGTTGTTCCAAGGCTCCTTGGCGACGTTGAACATGATGAAGCGGGTGCCGAAGCCCTGGACGTTGTCGATCTTGCAGCCAGCGCTCTCGAGCTGGTCGACGGCGTCAGCGGTGACGAGCTCCATAACGAGCGTGGAGCCCTCCTGCTGAGCGGTAACGCGAGCGGTGGGGTCGGTCAGGATGCTGTACTGAATCTTCTTATCCTCGGCAGCATACTCACCGTTGTACTCGGGATTGGGAACCAGGGTGATCTCGGTATCGGAGATAGAGTCGTACATCCAGGGGCCGGAACCGATCGGCTGCTTGGCGCGATCCTCCTCGGCCTGGGTGGCCGGGGTAACACGGATGATGGCCAGACGATCCTTGAGCAGGGAGAAGTTGGGGACCTTGGTCTTGACCGTTACAGTGCTGGCGTCCTTGGCCTCGATGGACTCGAAGGGCTGGAAGAACGGAGCATAGGTAGCGGAAGCGGCGCAAGCGGTGTAGGAAGCGACGACGTCGTCAGCAGTGACCTCGGTGCCATCGGAGAACTTTGCGCCCTTGCGGATGGTGACCTCGAAGGTAGTGTCGTCCACGGACTTGGGATCGTCGGTGGCGAGCTCGTTGAAGGTGCTGTAGTCGTGGTAATCGATGCCGTAGAGGCCCTCGACGACGTGCCAGTTAGCACCCAGGCCCACAGCGGAGCCGGTGCTGGCGGGATCGAAGCTGGACGGAGCGTAAGCGGAACCAGCGGTAATCACACCGCCGCCACGGTTGGCGGAATCGGCGGAACCGGAAGCGGAACCCTCGTCGTTGGAGCTGCCACCGCAGCCGGTGAGACCAAGCCCTGCGACAGCAGCGACGCTGCCGGTGAGGCCGAGGAACGAACGCCTGGACATACCCTTGTTGATGATGGCCATGTCTTCTCCTATCAATAGAGAATCTTACCCGGGAGCACCTAGACTTGCCCCCGCGCAACTTGCGGACGATATATACCTTACCTACCGACGAACCCAACTGAGGTGCCGCGCTCGGCGACCGATACATACATACGCTTGAACGGTATTTACTACCGTTCACCGAATTCATTGACAAACGATTCGCCAGACAGTATGTATCGACGAGGTGAGATATCAGTCATCGTCAACCCGCAGGATAGCAGGGTTGTTCACCATGGCTAGTCAAACGTTTTAGCGTTAATAAAACCCGAAATCGACAGGTAATCGCCGCGAAATAAATGATTGAAAATCGGCCAATCATGTATATCAGTTGTTTAGAAGCACGTTTAGTTTTCGGAACGGTTGGCCGATGCCTGGGCGCGTTCGGCATTCCATGCAACAAGTGCCTCGTGGACCGCTTTGGCGACATCGGCCGGAACGCCTCGAACTTCTGCAATCTCCTGCTCGCTTGCTGCGCGCAAACGCTTCATCGAGCCAAAATGGCGCATAATGGCACGTTTTCTGGTGGGCCCCACGCCCGGAACGTCGTCAAGCACCGAAACCGTCATAGCCTTATCGCGCAACTCGCGGTGGAACGTAATCGCAAATCGGTGGGATTCATCGCGAACCTGCTTGATCAGATAAAGCGAAGCGGAGCCGGTCGGCAGCACGACGGGAGTCTCGTCCCACGGCACGAAAACCTCCTCATCGGCCTTTGCCAAGCCGCAAACTGGTATATCGAGGCCGAGTGCCTCAAGTTGCTTAATTGCAGCGGTCAATTGCGGCTTGCCGCCATCGACAACGAGCAAATCGGGGCGCGAGCCAAAACGCTCGTCCGCCATGCGCTCGGGAGCATAGCGACGCCCCAGAACCTCGGACATCGATACGAAGTCGTTCGCCTCGTCCAATTCGGCCTGAATTTTAAAGCGACGATACTGGCCCTTGTCGGCACGACCGTTGGTAAATACCACCATCGAAGCGACGGTAAAGGTGCCGTGCAGCGTCGAGATATCGAAGCACTCGATGCGCAACGGCGGCGCAGGCAGCGCCAGCGCGCTTTCGAGCTCCAGGAGCGCCTGATTGGTGCGATCGTCAGCATACCCCGTGCGCATCATGTAGCGCATGAGGGCATGGCGGGCGTTTTTGGAAGCCATATCGAGCAGGCGGTGCTTTTCGCCGCGCTGCGGCCTATGGAGATGGCAAGAGCGTTCGCGCTTGCCCGCAAGCCACTCCCCCAACGTTTCGGCATCCTCAAGCTCGACAGAGAGATTGATCTCGGCTGGAATATCAGCCGTCTCGTCGTAATAGCGCTTAAGAAAGCCCGATTGAAGCTCTTCCTCGTCGACATCCAGGCCTTTATCGAGGATGAACTCACAAGTTCGAACCGTTCGGCCCTCGCGAACGACAAAGACACAGGCGGCAGAGATAGTCTCTTCGCGATAGAAGCCGATGACGTCGATATCGACGCTTGATGGAAAAACGACCTGTTGGCGATCGTCCAGGCCCCTAATGACTTCCAGGCGACGCTTGACGCGCGCCGCACGCTCAAAATCGAGCGTCTCGGCTGCCTCCGTCATCTCGGACGTAAGCTCGTCGACGACATCCTTGCGATGGCCCGACAAGAAACGTTCGACACGCTTGACGTTCTTGGCATAGTCGGCAGGGGAAATCGCGCCGACGCATGCGCCCGGCCCGCGCCCGACATGGTAGTCAAAGCAGGGACGCCCGTTTTGCGCGCAAATCATATTGACAATGTCTTCTTCGCCCTTATGGGATTCGACGATGCGGCGGCAGCGGCGCCATTCCGCACAGGATGCCGAGCAAATAGGAATAACCTTGCGTAGCGTATCGATGGTCTCACGCGCCGCACGGCTATCGGTATAGGGGCCAAAATAGCGCGTTCCCGGTTTATGACGCTCTCGCGTGTATTTAATAGCCGGAAACAAGTCGCTCTTGGTAATGGCGATAAAGGGATAGCTTTTATCGTCTTTGAGATCGACGTTAAAGTACGGATGGTACTGGCCAATCAGATTGCGCTCGAGCACCAATGCCTCGTGCTCGGTCTCCACCACGATATAGTCGAAGCTCGCCACCAGCTGCATCATGAGCGGAATCTTTTGACGCTCGTCCTGCAGCGTCACGTATTGACGCATACGGGCACGCAAGTTTTTTGCCTTGCCCACATAGATGACATCGCCCTTGGCATCTTTCCAAAGGTAGCAGCCGGGTTGCGTGGGAACGCGCGAAACCTGTTCGGCAAGTGTTGGAATGTTGTCGTGACCTGCCACACGCACCTACTTGCAACGAAGCAGCGCCGAGACCTCGGGCATCTTAAAGACGAAGGCAAGGCCAAAAGTCACGGCGAGCGAGACGACGCTTGCAACACAAACGTAGCCCAGGGTAATAAGGATCGAGCTGCCAAGCATTCCGACAAAGTGCTCAAGTGCCCACATGACGCCGACGCCCGCGGCAGCGCCCAAGCCACCGAACAACAGGCCGAAGAAACCGCCATGTAGGATAGACTTGACCTGAAGGCCATGCAGACGACGGCGCAGCCACCACAGTGAGCATCCGACCAAGACCACGTAGTCAACGACGTACGAAAGCGCAATTGCCGGCATACCGTAGCCCAGCACCACGCCAAACAGCAGCACCGAACCGGCCTGACCGATAGCGGAGTACAGGCAATAGCGGCTATAAGGTTTCATATCGAGCAGGGCCGAGAAGCTCTTCTGCATCAGCACGACCACGCCGTAGAGCGGCAGGGAAAGTGCCAGATAGATAAGGAACTCCGACACCAGCGCCACGCCGGATTCATCGAACTTGCCGGCGCAGTAGATCATGTTGAGTGGACGGGCGAAGACGATCAGGTACATCGCAAACGGAATCAGGAAGAAGAGCATCTGGGCGACACCGCGCGAAATGCCCGTGCGGACGCTGTCGTAATCCTTCTCCTGTGCATCGTGAGAGAGTTCGGTATAGAGTGCCGTCGAAAGCGAGGCAGCGATCAGCGCATAGGGCAGCGTGTACCACAGGCGCGCATATGCGATGACGGAAGGGCCGGTCTCGGGCTGCACCACCAGCGCGGCGGCATTGGTAATGGAAGTCGAGACAAACATGCACACCGTGGCGAGCAGCGTCGGGATACCAAGCGCAATCGTCTGTCGCAGCGCGGGGTCCTTAAAGTCGATATGGATATGAGGATGCACGCCATGCTTGCCGAGCGCGGGAATCTGACAGGCCATCTGGACAAAGACGCCGAGGGTCGTACCAGCTGCGATCAAGATAATACCGACCTGCTCGCCAAATTGTGCAGACACGGGAGCAAAGCCCATAAAGCTGGCGATGACGATGACATTGTTGAGAACCGGGGCAAACGTCGACCAGAAGTAGTCGCGGTGTGCGTTGAGAACACCCGAGAACACCGAGCCCAAGCCATAAAATAAAATTTGGATAGCAAAGAAGCGGAACATGAACGCAGCGGTATCCATGCTGTCGCCATCGCCCGAAAGGAACGACTGCGTCCAAATAAAGCCGGGAGCAAACACGGTGCCCAGCAGCGAGATGCCGCCCAGCACCAGAAGCAGAATACCAAGCAGGTTGCCGACATACTCGTTCGATGCCTCGCGGCCCTGCTCGCGCCTCACGCCCATATAAACCGGCAAAAACGCCGTAACGAGCATGCCGCCCATCACGAGC
>CABUTP010000032.1 GCA_902494545.1 uncultured Collinsella sp.
AACAGGTGTTCGATACATACCTATCTACCTGCATCTTTTCTGTCGAAAAACTTTGCTACTCCAAAAACTCAATCGCGTCAAGGCTTTTCTTGCCCAACGGTCGGTACCTGATAAACTATTAGGTTGCGATAACTGGCGAAGCTATGCCTCGCCAACCCACCGAGCATTTCCGTGAAGGAGGAAAAACCTGGTGACCTACGCATACACTGCCACTGAGCGCAAGCGCGTCAGCTTCGGGAAAATCCCGGAGGCCATGGAGCTCCCCAACCTTATCTCTGTTCAAAGGGAATCCTTTGAGCGTTTTAAGGACGAGGGCCTTCGTGAGGCGTTCAAGGAATCCAGCCCCATCCAGAGCCAGAACCATGTTCTCGAGGTTACCTTCGGCGAGCATCAGTTCGGCGACCCCGCGCACACCGTCGAGGAGTGCCGCGAGAAGGATATGACCTATCAGGCTCCGCTTCTGACCGACGTCCGTCTCACCAACAAGGAGACCGGCGAGATCAAGGAGCAGCTCGTCTTCATGGGCGACTTCCCCATGATGACTGATCAGGGCACCTTCATCATCAACGGTACCGAGCGTATCGTCGTCTCGCAGCTCGTCCGCTCCCCGGGCGTGTACTACAGCTCCGAGATGGATTCGGGCAAGCAGATCTACAAGGCCCAGATCATCCCGTCCCGCGGTGCCTGGCTTGAGTTTGAGGTCGACAAGCGCGACCAGCTCATGGTCTCCATCGACCGTAAGCGCAAGCAGAGCGCCACGATGTTCCTGCGCGCCCTTGGCATCGCCGTCACCAACGACGACATCATCGAGCTGCTCGGCAACTCCGATGTGATCAAGCGCACCCTGGAGCGCGACACCGCCCTCACTCGCGAGGACGCCCTCATCGAGATCTACCGTCGCCTGCGCCCGGGCGAGCCTCCCACCGTGGACGCTTCCCGCAGCCTGCTCGAGGGTCTGCTCTTTAACCCGCAGCGCTACGATCTGGCCCGCGTCGGTCGTTACAAGGTCAACAAGAAGCTCAACCTCACCACCGAGGAAGAGGTCACGGTGCTCACCGACGAGGATATCGTCGCGACGCTGCGCTACCTGCTGTCCCTCGCTGCCGGTGAGCAGGGCTTCAAGGTCGACGACATCGACCACTTCGGCAACCGCCGTATCCGCACCGTCGGCGAGCTCGTCGCCAACCAGTTCCGTATCGGCATGAGCCGTATGGAGCGCGTCGTCCGTGAGCGCATGAGCTCCCAGGACATCGACGAGATCACCCCGCAGTCGCTTATCAACATCCGTCCGATCGTGGCCTCCATCAAGGAGTTCTTCGGTTCCTCGCAGCTCTCGCAGTTCATGGACCAGGCGAACCCCCTGACCGGTCTGACCCACAAGCGCCGTCTGTCCGCACTCGGCCCTGGTGGTCTTGCCGGCCACAAGTCCGGCTCCAGCCGCCGCACCAACGTGCCGACGGCCGTCCGCGACGTTCACAATTCGCACTACAGCCGCATGTGCCCGATCGAGACCCCCGAAGGCCCCAACATCGGCCTGATCGGCTCGCTCGCCCTCTACGCCCGCGTCAACGAGTATGGCTTCATCGAGGCCCCGTTCCGTCGCGTCGAGAACGGCGTTGCCACCGACCAGATCGACTGGATGACCGCTGACGAGGAAGAGAAGCACGTCATCGCGCCGGCCAACACGCCGCTCGATCCTAAGACCAACGAGTTCATCACGACCGATGCCGAGGGCAAGATCGTCCGTCCGCACAGCGTGATCGCCCGTACCCGCGACTTCGACGGCTCCTTCGGCGCTCCCGCCGACGTGCCCGTCGAGGACGTCGACTACATGGACGTCTCGCCGCGTCAGATGCTCTCCGTCGCAGCCACGCTGATCCCGTTCCTGGAGCACGACGACGCCAAGCGTACGCTGATGGGCGCCAACATGCAGCGTCAGGCCGTGCCGCTGGTTCACCCCGCCGCTCCCTATGTCGGTACCGGCATGGAGCGTCGCGCCGCTCTGGACTCCGGCGAGGTCACCCTGGCCAAGAACGCCGGCGAGGTCATCTTTGCCGACGCCGCCAAGATCATCGTCAAGCATGCCGGCGGCATGGACGAGTATCACCTGGCCAAGTACCAGCGCTCCAACCAGTCCACCTGCATCAACCACCGTCCGCTCGTGCGCGTCGGTGACACCGTTGAGCAGGGCGAGCCTCTGGCCGACGGTCCTTCGACCGATCACGGCGAGCTCGCACTGGGCCAGAACCTCACCGTGGCCTACATGCCGTGGGAAGGCTTTAACTACGAGGACGGTATCGTCGTGTCCGAGCGCCTGGTGGCCGAGGACCTGCTGACGACCATCAACATCACCCGTCACGAGATCGACGCCCGCGACACCAAGCTCGGCCCCGAGGAGATCACCCGCGAGATCCCGAATCTCTCCGAGGACATGCTTGCCAACCTCGACGAGGACGGCATCATCCGCATCGGCGCCGAGGTCGGCCCTGGCGACATCCTGGTCGGCAAGGTCACGCCTAAGGGCGAGAGCGCTCTGACCGCCGAGGAGCGCCTGCTGCGCGCCATCTTCGGTGCCAAGGCCCACGATGTCCGCGACACCTCCCTTAAGATGCCTCACGGCGCTTACGGCCGCGTCATCGACGTCGTCCGCTTTAGCCGCGAGAACGGCGACGACCTGGCCCCCGGCGTCAACGAGCAGGTGCGCGTCTACGTCGCCCAGCGTCGTAAGATCCAGCAGGGCGATAAGATCGCCGGCCGCCACGGCAACAAGGGTGTTATTTGTAACGTTCTGCCGGTCGAGGACATGCCCTACATGGCTGACGGTACCCCGATCGACGTTATCCTCAACCCGCTGGGCGTTCCTTCGCGTATGAACGTCGGCCAGCTGCTCGAGTGCCACCTTGGCTGGGCTGCTGCCTGCGGTTGGGATACCGAGCAGGCCGACTCCGACAAGTACGTCCCCGGTCCGTTCTTCACCGCGACGCCCGTCTTCGACGGCGCCAAGGAGGACGAGATCGCCGAGGTCATCCGTCGTGCCAACAAGAACATGCTCAACAAGGCCACCGCTGCCTTTGGCGATCACATGCGCCCCGAGTTCGTCACCCAGCTTGACGAGCGCGGCAAGACCCGCCTGTTCGACGGCCGCACCGGCGAGGAGTTCCGCGAGCCCATTACCGTGGGTACGTCCTACATCCTCAAGCTCGGCCACATGGTCGACGACAAGATCCACGCCCGTTCGACCGGCCCTTACAGCCTGGTTACCCAGCAACCGCTGGGCGGCAAGGCTCAGTTCGGCGGCCAGCGCTTCGGCGAGATGGAAGTTTGGGCACTGTACGCATACGGTGCTGCCAACGTCCTGCAGGAGATCCTGACCGTCAAGTCCGACGATACCGTGGGCCGCGTCAAGACCTACGAGTCCATCGTCAAGGGCGAGAACGTCCCGGTTCCGGGTATCCCCGAGTCCTTCAAGGTTCTCGTCAAGGAGATTCGCTCCCTCGCGCTGGACATCGAGCCCATGCACGATGCCGACGAGGACGCCTCCGCCCCTGTGACCGCCGAGGAGACCTCCGCTCTCGACGACCTGGCTGCGCTCGCCGGCGTTGACGCCGACGTCGAGGCCGAGGATGCCGAGACCGCCGAGGCGCCCGAGGCTGTCGCCGCCACGACCACTGATAAGGAGTAGTTGACTGTGGCAGATTTCGAAGCTACTGATTTTGACTCGGTAAAGATCTCCCTTGCCTCCGCCGACCAGATCCGTTCCTGGTCGCACGGTGAGGTCAAGAAGCCGGAGACCATCAATTACCGTACCCTCAAGCCCGAGAAGGACGGCCTGTTCTGCGAGAAGATCTTCGGTCCCGCCAAGGACTGGGAGTGCTCCTGCGGCAAGTACAAGGGCATCCGCTTTAAGGGCATCGTCTGCGAGCGCTGCGGCGTCGAGGTCACCTCGGCCAAGGTGCGTCGCGACCGCATGGGCCACATCGAGCTCGCCGCTCCCGTGTCCCACATCTGGTACTTCAAGAGCCCCACGAGCTTCCCGATGAGCCGTATGCTCGACATCAAGTCCAAGGACCTAGAGAAGGTTCTGTACTTTGCCAGCTATATCATCACCGAGGTCGACTATGAGGCCCGCGAGGCCGACGCCGACGATCTGCGCGAGGAGCTCGCCGCCGATCTGGAAGAGATCGATGCCGAGTGTGCCCGCCAGATCGAGTCCCTCAAGGAGCAGGGCGACCCCGAGAACTTTGACGAGTTCTCCGACGAGGAACCGCTGACCCCCGAGGAGATCGCCTCTGGCATCGTCGACATCGAGGAAGAGTGCAAGGACGAGAAGCAGCTCCGCACGGACGCCTTCAACGCCTTCATGAAGCTCACCGAGCGCGACCTCATCTCCGATGAGCCGCTGTTCCGCGAGATGACCCGTTACTACTCCATGTACTTCAAGGGTGGTATGGGTGCCGAGGCCGTCCGCGACCTGCTCGCTGCCATTGACCTTCCTTCCGAGGCCGAGAAGCTCAAGGCCATCATCGCCGACGAGGACTCCCAGAAGCAGAAGCGCGAGAAGGCCGTTAAGCGCCTCGAGGTCGTTGACGCCTTCCTGAAGGGCGGCAACAGCCCCGCGAACATGATCCTGGACGTCATCCCGGTTATTCCGCCCGATCTGCGCCCGATGGTCCAGCTCGACGGCGGCCGCTTCGCCGCGTCCGATCTCAACGACCTGTACCGTCGCGTGATCAACCGTAACAACCGACTCAAGCGCCTGCTCGACCTGGACGCCCCTGCGATCATCGTGAACAACGAGAAGCGCATGCTCCAGGAGTCCGTGGACGCTCTGTTCGACAACGGCCGTCGTGGTCGCCCGGTCTCTGGCCGTGGCGGTCGCCCGCTCAAGTCGCTCGCCGAGGCCCTCAAGGGCAAGCAGGGTCGTTTCCGTCAGAACCTGCTGGGCAAGCGTGTCGACTACTCCGGCCGTTCGGTAATCGTTACCGACCCCAAGCTGCTGCTGCACCAGTGCGGTTTGCCCAAGACCATGGCGCTGGAGCTCTTCAAGCCCTTCGTCATGAAGCGCCTGGTCGAGCTTGGCAAGGTCGAGAACATCAAGGGCGCCAAGCGCGCTATCGACCGTGGCGCCACCTTTGTGTGGGACATCCTCGAAGAGGTCATCGACGGCCGCGTCGTGCTGCTCAACCGTGCACCGACCCTGCACCGTCTGTCCATCCAGGCCTTTGAGCCGGTGCTGGTCGAGGGCAAGGCTATCCACCTGCACCCGCTGGTCTGCTCGCCCTTCAACGCCGACTTCGACGGCGACCAGATGTCTGTCCACGTGCCGCTGTCCAGCCAGGCTCAGGCTGAGGCCCGCGTGCTCATGCTCTCTGCGAACAACCTGCGCTCGCCGGCATCCGGCAAGCCGGTCAACATCCCCTCGCAGGACATGATCATCGGTGTGTACTACCTGACCCAGGTCCGCGACGGTCTGCCGGGCGAGAACCACGTGTTCTCGAGCTTTGACGACGCGCTGCACGCCTATGACTGCCGCTCCGAGGTCGACATGCAGGCCAAGATCCAGGTCCGCGTGTCCGCCGAGAACGCCAACGTCATCAACGAGGACGGCACCCGTATCTTCCGCGTCAAGAACGGCAAGAACGAGTTCGTCGACTACGACGTCACCGGCAACAAGACCGCGCGCTTCGAGACCTCTATCGGCCGCATCATCTTCAACCGCCAGTGCCTGCCCGAAGACTATGAGTTCATGAACTACAAGATGGTCAAGGGCGACGTGGCCAAGCTGGTTGCCGACTGCTGCGATCGTTACCCCGAGGCCAAGGTCGGCCCGATCCTCGACGCCATCAAGTACTCCGGTTTCCACTACGCTACCCGCGCCGGCCTCACTATCTCGGTGTGGGACGCTCTCATTCCTGCTGAGAAGCAGGAGCTGCTCGACCACGCCCAAGCCAACGTCGACCAGATCAACGAGTACTTCGAGGAGGGCTTCATCAACGAGACGGAGCGCCACATCGAAGTCGTTAACGAGTGGACTGCTTGTACCGATAAGGTTGCAGCGCTCATGCTCGACATGTTCGACGAGGAGAACCCGCTGTACATGATGGCCGACTCCGGCGCCCGTGGTTCTAAGACCCAGCTGCGTCAGCTCGGTGGCATGCGTGGCCTGATGGCAGACATGTCCGGCGAGACGATCGACCTTCCCATTAAGGCGAACTTCCGCGAGGGCCTGCTGCCGCTCGAGTACTTCATTTCGACCTACGGCGCCCGTAAGGGCCTGGTCGATACCGCATCCCACACCTCGGACTCTGGTTACCTGACCCGTCGTCTGGTCGACGTGGCCCAGGACGTCATCGTCCGCGAGGAGGACTGCGGTACGCACGAGGGCGTCACCTACAACCTCATCATCCCCGGCACCACCGACCTCAACACCGACCTCGTCGGCCGTTGCTTCATTGAGGACGTCGTGGCTCCTGATGGCACCGTGCTCTTTGAGCAGGACGGCTACATCGAGAAGGTCGCCGACATCCAGAAGATGGTCGATGCCGGCCTCAAGAAGGTCAAGCTCCGCGCGCTGCTCACCTGCCGCTCCAAGTACGGCGTGTGCCAGAAGTGCTACGGCTGGGATCTTTCCACCCGTCGTCCGGTCGCCATTGGTACCGCGGTCGGCATTATTGCTGCCCAGTCCATCGGCGAGCCCGGTACGCAGCTTACGATGCGTACCATTCACTCCGGCGGCGTCGCTGGCGTCGACGATATTACGCAGGGTCTGCCTACGGTCAGCCGTATGTTCGATATCGTCGGCAACGTCAACGAGAAGATCCTGGGTCGCGAGGCCGAGCTGGCTCCGTACTCCGGTCACCTCTCGATTAAGCCCGAGAAGTCCGAGTACGTGCTGACGCTCACCGACTCCGAGGACCACACCCGTGTCCTCGACGAGCGTCGCGTCCCCGCTTCGGTGCGCTTCATGCCCGAGATCGAGGACGGCTGCGAGGTTCGCGCCGGCGACCAGATCACCAAGGGCTTCGTCAACTTCCGCAACCTGCGCAAGCTGACCGACATCGAGTCGACGATGCACACCTTCGTCGAGAGCGTTAAGGACGTCTACACCAGCCAGGGCGTCGACCTGAACGACAAGCACATCGAGGTGCTTGCACGTCAGATGCTGCGTCGCGTTCAGATCACCAACCCCGGTGACTCCAAGTACCTGCTTGGTCAGTACGTCGACCGCTACGAGTTCGCCGACGAGGTCGAGCGCGTTGCCCGTCTGGGCGGCCAGGCTCCCGTGGCCGAGCCCGTCATCCTGGGTACGCTCAAGGTTGCGTCCAACATCGACTCCTGGCTGTCGAGCGCTTCGTTCATCCGTACCGCTGGCGTCCTTACCGAGGCTGCCATCGAGGGCAAGGTCGACCATCTGCTCGACCTTAAGTCCAACGTCATCGTCGGTAAGAAGATCCCGGCCGGTACCGGCCTCAAGCCTTACGCCAACGCCAAGCTGACGTATCGCACGGCCGACGGCTATGTCGACATCGACGGTCCGGCTTCGCCCAACGCCAAGTCGCTGCCCGAGTGGGCTCCTGTGGAGCTCAAGGACCTGGACGAGCAGCTCCCGCAGCAGCTCGACTGGGCCGGCTACGACGAGTTCGGTGGTGCTGACGGTTCGTTCACCCGCAACGGTCACACCATCTCCGCCGAGAAGGCTCGCCTGTACCTGTTCGACGACCTGGGCGTGTCGCAGCGCTGGACCAACAAGTTCAGCGAGGTCGGCATCGAGACGGTCGGCGACCTGGTCGGCAAGTCCGAGGAGGATCTGCTGCGCATCGATGGCATCGGTGCCAAGGCGATCGAGGAGCTCCGTGACGGCCTGGAGGCCCACGACCTGCTCTACATCCTCGAGAACAACGATGACGTTGCCGACGAGGAAGACCTCTCGCAGCTGCTGCAGATGGTCTTTAGCCCCGACGGTCCGGACGACATCCTGCTGGGCACCTCCGCCGCGCCGACGCATCACGCCGACGCCGACGAGGAGCTCCTGGGCGCCCCGATTGACGACAAGAAGGCTCCTGCCAACGGTGCCATCAACGAGGACATGGCTTCCCTCGACGAGCTGCTCAACCAGCTCGTGGACACCGACGACGCCGAAGAGGCCAAGGACAACGACGAGGAGTAATTTCCTAGTACGTTAACCGCTCTTCCAAAGACCCGTTTCCCAACAGGGAAGCGGGTCTTTTTTGTTGAAGAAAACCTGCCAAAAAGGGACAGGTTTATTTTGGTAGGTTTTTCCTGCTTGAATTTGAAACAATCCGTTCGGTCAAAGCGTATCTATGGTGAGGGCCTCATCAAGAACCATTAACGTCACCGGGAGGTGATTATGGAAGAACAAGCTTTTAGACAGGCGGTCGAAGATCACCGGGATGTCGTGTTTCGGATTGCATTGACGTACCTGCGCGATCGTGCCGATGCCGACGACATTGCCCAAGATGTCTTTCTTAAGTTGCTTAAAAGCGATGGACACTTTGAAAGTTGGGAACATCTTCGTCGCTGGCTTATCCGGGTCACGATCAATGAATGTAAATCGCTCTTTCGAAAGCCATGGAGGCGCGTGGAGGATATTGAGAACCTGGCCGATTCGCTTTCGGCGGCGCAGGATGAGACCAAGGCGGTCCTGTCAGACGTTATGCGACTTCCGGAGCGATTCCGTGTCCCCATCGTGCTCTATTACTATTTGGGCTTTTCGACCTCAGAGATTGCCGAGTTGTTGCATGTACCAGCCGCGACCGTTCGAACGCGTTTAGCTCGCGGTCGATCGAAGCTCAAATTCATCCTAGAGGAGGGCGACCGTGAAATCCAATCAAATCAAGCAGGCCTTCGAGTCCATCCAAGCCGATAGCGATCTTGCCGACCGTGTTATTGATGCTGCGGCAGGCGAGCCGCTTCATCGAAAGGGCCACGCGAAGCCTCTCTATGTTGCCGTAATCGGATGTCTTGCCGGAGTGTTGGCGACCGGAGGGGTCGCCTACGCCGTCGTCAATTCCAGCTATTTTGCCTCAGCCTGGGGAAACCACGGCAACGGGGATTCCATTACCTGGACTAATGGCGGCTCATCGGGGACTAAATACACCTACACCAGAGAGTTTGGTGACGGCATTGCGCCCCAAAGCCTGGAGGGCACAGTCCAGAAGGTTAATCTGTCCGTCGAGGGTAACGGCTATACGCTTGATATCCATGAGATGGCTATCGATAAAAACGGTTGCGGTGCCGTGACGTTTACGCTGTCCAATCCAAATGGCGTTAACTACTACAAGCCGGCAGCAGAGACAGGCGAACTTGTTCTCTATGGTGAAGAAGAACGAGGCATCGGCACGCCCAGCATGAACTTCGGCGAGGAATGGGCTGACACACGCTGCACCATTGATAAGGACACATCAAGCGATACTGTCATTAATGGCACGATGTACTTTGCTTCTATGGATCGCGAGCGAGGTTTTCAACATGCGGTCACCTGGAATATCTCGTGGACCGAGGGCGAAGGCGAGGATGCGAAGCCGTTCGAGGCATCGACGCCCGAGTTTAGCGTTGGAGCGTACGTCGATACAAAGGAACTCCGCTCCGATGACTCGCCTCTCGAGATCAGCCCGTTTTCTATCCAGACACACATCGATGATCTGGGCATTGACGCAGTCACGAAGAAGTTGACGGTTACCTACAAGGATGGATCGGAGCAGATTATCGAAGATGACGACGTGGGGGCGTTCAACTTATATTTTTCTTATACGCGCAATAGCGGAGAGAACATCTGGGTGCCAACGAAGTTGATTGATGTCGACCAGTTGGTCTCAGTAACGCTTGAGGGCACACGCTGCACTTCAACAGGGGGCGCGGAAACGTCGGAAACCTTTACTATCGTCTATTCGTAAGATTTGGGGCCGCTTCCTGCTAGGGGAAGCGGCCTCTTTTGCGTTAAATGGGCGGTTAAAACGAGCGATATACTTCCGAAGACGCCGCCGGTTTCCATGCGACAGATGAGAGCAGATCAACGCTGGAGCGCGACGTTTCCCCAGATAAAACCGACCAAAATAAACCTGTCCCTATTTGGAAGGGAACGTTGCCCCGACAAGCACGTCGGATTCCCGGTCCGGGCGGCCCGCTGTTTAAGTTTGTCGCGAGTTCCGCACGCAAAGGAAAGCACTTAATGTGCTTTCCGTCTTGCGCAGGACTGTAGAGCAGCAAACTTAACCCGCCCCGGCCCCCGATGACCCCAGACAGGCGGGATAGACCGGTTCAGATGGGGCTTTGATGCATGGGTGGTCTGTTGTTGTGCAAATGGGTATCATACTGTGGTTAATGCGTCGGCTCCGTGATGCATGTTTGTACGTTCCCGACGGGCGGTTTGCCAGAAGCGCCCCGTCGGTTGTTCCAGACCCGTTTCGAAGAAAGGAAACAACACTCACCTATGGCAGCTAAAAAATCATCTCCCTTGAAGATCATCCCGCTCGGCGGCCTTGATGGCATCGGCAAGAACATGACGGTCTTCGAGTGCGGCGACGACATGGTGCTC
>CABUTP010000033.1 GCA_902494545.1 uncultured Collinsella sp.
CAGGAGGAGCTTGAGGGCCTGTTGTCCAAGGCGATCGCCGAGCGCATCTTTGTGCCGGTCTTTGCGGGCGATTGCATTAAGGAGCAGGGCGTCAACTCGCTGATGGACGACATCGCCACGTACTTCCCGGCGCCGACTGACTACGGCGAGATGCCGCTCATCGACGGCGACTCGCTCAAGATCTCGAGTGACGATGACCGCCCGGTGGCCTTTGTGTTTAAGACCCTGGCCGATCCACAGCAGGGTCGCATCAGCTTTATCAAGGTGCTGACGGGTACGCTTGAGCCGGGCCTTGAGCTGATCAATGCGCGCACGCGCAAGAGCGACCGTCTGGCTCACCTGTATGTGATGTGCGGCCGCGACATGACCGAGGTCGGCCACGCCTATGCCGGCGACATCATCGTGGCGCCCAAGCTGGCGGCCGAGACGGGCGATACGCTCTCGATTACCGGCAAGGTCGAGGCGGCGGCGTTCAAGTTCCCCAACTCGCAGTACCGCATTGCCATCGAGGCCGAGAACCGCGGCGACGAGGAGAAGCTCTATACGTTTATCGAGAAAGCCTGCAAGGCCGATCCGACCATGAGCATCGACCGCGACGAGGAGACGGGCCAGACTATCATCTCCGCCGTGGGTGAGGCGCAGGTTTCGGTGCTGCTCAACCGTTTGGAGGATCGCACCAAGGTCGTGGCCAAAAGCGTGCCGATCCGCATTCCGTATCGCGAAACCATCCGCCGCACGGCAAGCGCCCAGGGCCGCCACAAGAAGCAGACCGGTGGTGCCGGTCAGTACGGCGACTGCTGGCTACGCGTGGAGCCGCTCATTGGGCCCGACGGCACGAGCGACGGCTACGAGTTTGTGGATGAGGTCGTGGGCGGCCGCATTCCGCGCTCGCTGATCCCCGCCGTGGACAAGGGCGTCCAGGAGACCATGAAGGACGGCATCATTGCCGGCTACCCGCTCACGGGCATTCGCGTCGCGGTGTATGACGGCTCGTATCACAGCGTCGACTCCAACGAGATGGCGTTCCGCGCGGCGGCTCGCATCGGCCTGCGCAAGGCATGTGCCGATGCCGACCCGGTGGTGCTAGAGCCCATCGAGGAAATCACGGTGACTATCCCCGAGAGCTACGCGGGCGCCGTGATGGGCGACATCTCGGCCTCGCGCGGTCGCGTGACGGGCATGGAGACCGATGAGCGTGGCGATACCGTGGTCATCGCCCAGGCGCCGCTGGCAGAGCTGACGGATTACTCGACGCGCCTGCGCTCTATCACGCGCGGCACGGGTGACTTTACCATGAAGCCCGCAGGCTATGAGCAGGTGCCTTATGACGTTCAGGCCAAGCTGGTCGAGCGCTATGAAGAGGGCCGCGCCAAGTAACGTGTGGTTTTGCCTGCAATGTAGGTGCTGACGAAAAGGCCGTCCTGGGTAACCGGGGCGGCCTAATTTGATCCCCTGGGGACGGAGGAAAACGGATCATGTTTTTGGGTTACGGGCGGCGCGGTCGGCACTAGTCTCCGGATGCCTGGTTGCGGCCGGTGGCGTAGTCGATCTGCACGTGCGGCTGCAGGTTGTAGCAGTACACGTGGAAGCATAGGGTCTTGCCGTGGTCCTCGATCGATTGTGCTTCCAAACGAACGCCACGACAGACGAGTTCCTCTTCGTTGTACATGGGCGTGACGCGGTAGAGCACATGGTTGCCCGTGTCGCGGATGTAGTCGAGGACCTGCTCTTCAAACGGTAGCATGCCCGTCTCGTTGAGATAGCGCGTGCCGGTGAGGAGATTTTTGCGGTTGGCGTTTTCGCCGCAGAGCGACCAGGCGATGAGGTGGCAGCGGTTGTAGAGGCTCTGGCCTGGAATAAAGTCGTAGCGCTGTTGGTGCCAACCGGCAGGATGGATACGCGAGATATCGCCGCGCTTTCCCTGTCCGAGCGACTCGGGGCCTACGCAGGCGAGCGCCTTGCGAGTGCGGCCCAGGCTGTCGAGCTTGGAGAATTTCTTAAAGCAGCCCTCTTCGGTGGCACGCTCATACTCGTCGAGCGTGAACGACGGCATGCCCAACGAGTGCGTGCTGTCGGCGCGAAGGGCAACGTAGGGGTTGCCGGCGTAGTCGGGAATGCTGCTGAGATAAACACCGCGGGCGCGGTTGAGGTCGGGGTTTTCGACTTCGTCGATGGGGGTGGCGGCGCTGTTCGTGGAACCGTCGTCACCGATGTTGGTCGCGGTGGATTCGGAGCCATCGCCAGAGTCTTGGCTATTTTGAGAGTCCTCGGAGCTCGCTGTTCCCGATTCAAGCCGGGCAACCAAGTCTGCCTCGTCGTCGGTGCGGCTGGGACTCTCGTTTTGTTTTTCGGCCAGAGCTGCTGCCTGCTCATCGCTTTGCGGCGACAACAGCTTGGGCGCTCCGTCGAGCGACCCTGTGAACAGCGCAAACCCCAGCACAACGGCGGTGCCGATGGAAAGTACTTGCTTGTAGGCGGACTTGCGCGACATTGAGGCTCCTGGCTAGATGGTTGGGAATCTACCAGTCTAGCAGGAGCTAGCAGGGGCCGTTCTATCGAACAAATACTTAAGATTTGTGACAAACGCTACGGATTCATTTGCCTCATATGGAGCTGCGGCGGCTGTGTATATGAAGCTATTCGGCGCTTCCCCAGATAATACCTGCCAAAATAAACCTGTCCCTTTTTGGCAGGTCAGAGCAGTTACGCCGTTTGTAAAACGGCGTAACCTAAAGGTTCATGTTGCCGTGGATGTAGGGGGTGACCTCGGGGGAGATGTGGCCGCAGCCCAGCTCGCGCAGTGCGGACTCGATGGCGGCGGGCAGCGGGGTCTTGCCTTCGGCATCGACGGCGGTACCGCCGAGGGCGGCAATCTTGGCGACATCTGCGGGCGCGGCCTCGATATGCATGCAGCCGCCGACCAAGCGCGCGCGAACCTGCGTCAGACCAAGATTGTGCAGGTAGTCCTCGCAGACGCGGATTAAATCGACCTTCTCGCGCGTAAGCTCCTCGCCCGTGGGGACGCGCGTGGCAAGACAGGCTCCCGCCGGCAGGTTCCAAACGGGATAGCCCCATGCGCGCAGCAACTCGCGCTCTTCGTCCTTGGTAAAGCCGACCTCCATGAGGGGGGAGCGTACGCCGAGTTCTTCTGCCGCTCGCATGCCAGGGCGGTAGTCACCGCGATCGCTTGCATTGCTGCCATCGATGACGGTGGGAAAGCCGAGCGACTTGGCGTGGTTGACGATGGCGGTAAAGCCGGCGTGCTTGCAGTGGTAGCAGCGATTGGCGTCGTTGCAGGCTACTTGGGGGAGCTGCAACTGATCGACCGAAAGATTGAGCACAGGGAGCTTAAAATGTGGCTCCTCATTGGCTTGCCCGTCAACGGATCGCTCAAACGAAGCCTGCTCGGGCGTGCCGATGAGCGGCGTGGTGAGGTGGACGAGAAGCGTGCTGGCAGGCATGATGCGGGCGCAGACCGCGGCCAAAAAGCTGCTGTCGACGCCGCCGGAAAAGCCGATGGCGACGCGTCCGTATGCCAAAAGCAGCTGCTCGAGCTCTGCGAGTTTGTCCTGAAGCTCCTTTGCAGGTGCGGTGGTGTCTGAAAACATGAATCGATCCTTACCAATATGTACTCGGTCAAAAACTATAATCCTACCGGACTGCTTGTCATAATACTTCTACCTATGTAACGAAAGTGCAATATGGTATATACGTTATATACAAGTTGCCAAATGCGGTAGAGTTGCGGTAATGCAATAGCGAGAACCGATGGGGGACCGATATGATCAAGGCTGTTATTTTTGACATGGACGGAACGCTGGTCGATACCGAGCGTTTGGGCATTAAGGCATGGAAGGCGGGCGCCGCCGAGCTGGGGGTCGCGATTGATGAAGCGCTGATCCATCAGTTTATCAGTCGCACGCTGCCCGATGTTATGGACATCCTCGATAAGCATTACGGCAGCCATGAAACCACCGAGGCGGTCTATGCCCGCCACAAGGAGATTCGCGATGAGATGGTCAAGACCGAACTGGAGCTTAAGGCCGGCGCCGCCGAGTGCATAGACGAGCTGCTGGCTGCGGGCTATCACGTGGGCCTTGCGACGTCGTCGCGCCTCGCTACGGCCGAACGCAACCTTAAGATGGTCGGCCTCTTTGACAAGTTTGAGACGGTGACCTGTGGCGAGGACGTCGTGCACGGCAAGCCCGACCCCGAGATGTATCTGCTCGCCTGCGAGCGCGCGGGCTTTGCCCCCGAGGAGTGCGCCGTGGTCGAGGATTCGCGCAACGGCTGCGTCTCGGGTATCACGGCCGGCTGCCATGTCTTTGCCGTCCCCGATATCGTGCCGCTGCCGCAGGATGTGGTGGATGGCTGCGAGGCCGTGCTCGACACGTTGTTCGATCTGGCGGCGGCGGTCAAGGCCGTACACTAGACAATTGCGGTGTTGAAGCGCGCGATTGGCCGTCTTTGCATTTAAGCAAAAGAGGTTCGGCAATGGTCGGGCCTCTTTTGCTTAGGCGGAGTTTTGGCATACTGGCCGACGTGCTATAGATACGCGCCGAGGTTGATGGCCGTAGCGTCGGTCTGGGTGCTTGCCTGGGTGCTGGCGCGCTCCAGTAGGAACGGACGTACCAGTTCTTGGCGGTTGATATCCTCGGCGGCGGTGACTGCGGTGACGGTGCGCGCTGCAGAGCCGACGCGGATATGCTTGGTCTTTGCTGGGGTCTTGTTCTCGATTTGCTCCATCAGCAGTTGGACACCCTTGCGGCCAATCTCGTAGCCCGGGGGCGCTACCGTAGTGAGCGGGACCGATCCGCTCCAAGCGAGTGGGTTGCCGTCGCATCCGGCCACGCGAACCTGCTCGGGGACGGAGATGCCTTTGTCGACCAATGCCGAGATAACGCCCGAGGCCAACACGTCGGTCAGACCGACGACAAAATCGGGGCGTTCGTTGGCGGGGCGCCCGGCAATCTGAGCGCCAATGCTGTAGCCGTCGGCTGCGGTATTCCACTCTCCGGCGTCAATGACTTCAATTTTGATATCGGGATGCAGGGCGAGGGCCTTGTGAATGCCAAGTACGCGCAGGGTGAGCTGCATGAATGCCGCTCTGCCCACAACGGTGATATGGCGTGCGCCGCGGGCGATGGCGAGCTCGGCGATAATGCGCCCCTGCGCCTCGTTGTCGGCGGCCACGTAGTAACCGGGCTCGGAGCAGTGGATGTCCAGATGGACGATCGGCACGGGCATCTTGGTCGTTGCGGGGTGCCAGTCGGGGGATGCCATGGGCTGAACCATGACGCCGGACATTTGCGTGCCCATAAAGTAACGCAGGTAATGGTCCTGGAGAATATCGTCGTTATCGGCATTGGCGATGAGCAGGTCGTAACCGTGCTTGCGGGCCTCGTTATGGGCGCCGCTGGCAATTTGGAGCGAAAAACCGTGGTCGAGACGGGGAAGGACCAGGCCAAAGGACTTGGTGGTGCCGCCCGCGAGCTGACGGGCGCTTTGGTTGGGCAGGTAGCCAAGGCGATTGATGGTCTCGTTGATGAGTTTGAGGGTCTCGGGGCGCAGCTTTTCGGGGTGGTTGAGTGCGTTGGAAACCGTGCCCAGCGAAACCCCTGCCTCGCGCGCGACGTCGCTGATTTTTACCTTTGCCATAGCGGCCCCTTTGATGCGTTTCAAGTACAAGCCAGATTGTAGCATCGCCCGCCCCTAGGGTGTCAAAACCTGCCAATTAGGGACAGGTTTATTTTGGCAGGTTTTATCTGGGTAAACGCTGGAGCCCAGGCCACCACAAAGGTGCCTGTCCCCATTGTGGTGGTTTGGACCGGCTGGACGTGTGTGTATCGAGTGGTATCCAAGTTGAGGTACCACTTCTGGTATATCAGCTTGCGCTTGCGTGAGTACAATACTCGAACGTTATGCGTCTCAGCGCCCATGTGCGTGGACGTTTTGCAGTCACGTGGACGAAGGGATTTATCCTATGTGCGGAATTGTCGGCTACACCGGCTCTGATATTGCAAAGAACATCCTGGTCACAGGCCTTAAGCGCATGGAGTATCGCGGCTATGACTCCTCGGGCGTCGCGCTCGAGGTGGGCGAGGGCGCCGCGGCGCACCTCGACGTTATCCGCCGCGTGGGTAAGGTTGCGGGTCTGGAGAGCGAGCTTTCCAATATCGATAGCGACGCTACCTGCGGTATCGGCCACACCCGTTGGGCCACCCACGGCAAGCCTTCCGTCGTTAACGCTCATCCCCACACCAGCTGCGATGGTCGCATCGCCATCGTCCACAACGGCATTATCGAGAACTTCGCCGAACTGCGCGAGGAGCTGGAGGGCCGCGGCCATCACTTTAAGAGCGAGACCGATACGGAGGTCTTCGCTCATCTGATCGAAGAAGCCTATGCCGAGACGCACGACCTGATGGCCTCTGTGCGCGAGGCCTGCACCCACGTGGTGGGCGCCTACGGCCTGGCCGCCGTGTGCGCCGACGAGCCTGGCGTAATCGCCGTTGCCCGCAAGGACTCCCCGATTGTGGTCGGCGTGGGCGAGACCGGCTCCTACGTTGCCTCCGACGTCATCGCGCTCATCGACGCCACCCGCGATGTCGTGGTGCTCGAGGACGGTCAGTTTGCCAAGCTTACGCCTGCGGGCGTCGAGTACACCGATGAGGCCGGCAATGTCATCGAGCCCAAGGTCACCCATATCGATTGGGATCTGGACATGGCCGAAAAGGGCGGCTATCCCGACTTTATGCTCAAGGAGATCCACGAGCAGCCGCGCGTCGTGCGCGACACGCTGGTTGGCCGTATGACCCCCGCCGGCGAGCTCGACATCGATGAGTTGGGCCTGTCCCTCGAGGAGCTCAACGACATCGACCGTGTCTACGTGATCGCCTGCGGCACCAGCTATCATGCCGGCCTCATCGCAAAGAACCTTATTGAGGGCTGGGCTCGCATTCCCACCGAGGTTGAGGCTGCCAGCGAGTTCCGCTATCGCAACCCCATCATCACGCCGACGACGCTCGTCGTTGCCGTGTCCCAGTCGGGCGAGACGGCCGATACCCTCGCCGCCATTCGAGATGCGCGCATCAAGGGCGCCAAGGTCTTTGGCATCACCAACGTAGTGGGCAGCCCCGTGGCGCGCGAGAGCGACGGCGTCATCTATACCAAGGCCAACAAGGAGATCGCGGTCGCCTCGACCAAGAGCTTCATCGGCCAGGTTGTGAGCCTGACGCTGCTTGCTCTGCTGCTGGCGCAGGTTAAGTACCGTCTGACCACCAAGCAGACGCGCATGATGTTCCGCGAGCTTTCCGATACTGCCGAGCAGATCCAGTGGATTTTGGACACGCAGACCGAGGCCGTGCACGAGGCCGCCCTGCTGTGCAAGGACGCGCAGTCGGCGCTGTTCGTGGGCCGCGGTATGGGCGCCGCCATCTCCTACGAGGGTGCACTCAAGCTCAAGGAAGTCAGCTACCTGCACGCCGAGGCGTATGCTGCCGGCGAGATGAAGCACGGTCCCATCGCGCTGATCGATCCGGGCTTCCCCGTCATCGCCGTGGCCACCAAGAGTGCCACCTACGACAAGACCGTGTCGAACCTCATGGAGTGCAAGGCACGCGGCGCCAAGGTCATCGTCGTTGCCACTGAGGGTGACGAGGAGATCAACAAGATTGCCGACTGCATCATTCGCGTGCCGGCCGTCCGCGACGTGTTCAGCCCCATTACGGCAAGCGTTCCGCTGCAGCTGCTCGCCCGTGAGGTCGCCATCCTGCGCGGCTGCGACGTCGATCAGCCCCGAAACCTCGCGAAAAGCGTTACTGTCGAATAATCGAGTTCCGTCATCCTTACGATTAAGGTCCGACTCCGCGTCATCAGACGGAGCCGGGCCTTTTTGTGTGGAGAAACCACCACAAAGGTGCCTGTTCCCTTTGTGGTGGTTTTGGCAGGTTAGCGGAGCTTGCTGGTCTCGAAGTACTTGGGATATTGGTCCAGGACCTCGGTCTGGTTGCGGAACATCATATGCAGGTGCTTGCTGACCAAAAAGCTCGCCTCGATGGGGTCGCGGCCGGCGATGGCGCGGCGGATTTGCTTGTGCTCGTTAACAATCTCCTGATTGTCGAGCGTCTGCGTGGCGGCGCGCAGCCAGCGGAAGCGCTCCAGGTCGGCATTGGTCTCTTCGAGCCACGACCATACGGTGCTGCGGCACGCGATGCTAAAGATCATGCGGTGCATGAGGTTGTCGCTTAAAAAGAAGCCGATGCGATCCTCCTCGGCCATGGTCTTTTCCTGCAGCGCGATGGCTCGGTCGAGCTGCTCGATGCCTGCCGAGGTGGCACGGGCGCAGCACTCCACAATCACCTGCTTTTCCAGGTGCTCGCGAATGTAGCAGGCGCTCTCGGCAAGAGTGAGGTTGATGGGCGAGACATAGGTGCCGCTCTGGGGCACGGTGCGCACCAGGCCCTCTTGCGCCAGACGCACCAGCGCCTCGCGCACAGGGGTGCGCCCCATATCCAGGTCGTCGCAAAGCTGCTTGACGCCCAGCTTTTCGCCCGGCTTGTAGTCCAGGTAGACGATTTTGCGTCGAATGGTGTGGTAGGACTGGTCCTGTAGGCTCGTTTCCTGCTCGCCGACGTGCATCGATTCTTCCATAGTGCCTCACAACCGTTCTATCACACTCATATATCAGCTGTTAATTATGCCGCGAATCAGCTCTCCGCGGTGGGTAATTCGGCTGTTGCCCAAGAACTATTGCGGCATCTTAGTCTTTGTTTGCGCAGAGCTGTGCTCAATGTTGCCATATCATAAGCCGTCGCAAACGTGAAATAGAAAGAAGGAATCCCATATGCAACTGTCGAATATCGTACGCGATCGCTGGAAGGGCGTCTTGTTCTGCCTGATCGTCGCCATCCCCGCGACGTTGCTCGGCAAACAGGTTGAGGTGGTCGGCGGGCCGGTGTTTGCCATCCTCTTTGGCATGGTCCTGGCGCTCGTCTTTCCCAAGAATCGTCGCGAACAGCTCGCCGCCGGTGTCACCTATACGTCTAAAAAAGTCTTGCAGTACGCGGTAATCCTGCTTGGCTTTGGCATGAACCTCTCGCAGATTCTGTCCAAAGGCGCTCAGTCGCTGCCGATTATCGTGGCGACGATCTCGACCTCGCTTGTCATCGCCTTCGTGCTCTGCCGCGTTATGAACGTACCGGGCAAGATCGCGACGCTCGTGGGTGTGGGTTCGTCGATTTGCGGCGGTTCTGCCATCGCCGCGACCGCGCCCGTCATCGATGCCGACGATCGTGAGATTGCCCAGGCTATTTCGGTCATCTTCCTGTTTAACGTTATCGCGGCGCTCGTGTTTCCGACGCTCGGCAGCATGCTCGGGCTGACCAACGAGGGCTTTGGCCTGTTTGCCGGCACCGCCATCAACGACACCTCGTCGGTAACGGCTGCGGCGAGCGCCTGGGACAGTATGCATCCCGGCGCCAATGTGCTCGAAAGCGCCACAGTGGTCAAGCTCACCAGGACGCTGGCCATTATTCCCATTACGTTGGTTCTCGCATGCTGGCAGATGCATCTGGCGCGCAAGGCCGGCGGCGACGCCAAAAGCACGTTCTCGCTTAAACGCGCGTTTCCTATGTTCGTGCTGTTCTTTGTGCTGGCGAGCGTAATCACCACGGTGCTTCAGCTTCCTGCATCCATTACGGCGCCCATCAAGGAGCTGTCGAAGTTCTTTATCGTGATGGCCATGGCGGCTATTGGCTTTAATACCGATATCGTCGAGCTGGTCAAAAAGGGCGGCAAGCCCATCGCGTTGGGCTTTTGCTGCTGGATTGGCATTGCGTGCATGAGTTTGGGAATGCAGCACGTGCTGGGAATCTGGTAGAGAAGTAGCTTATTTGCGTGCTGCGTGCTGGCGAGCGCATGTCCACGGTGGAGCGATAGGAGCTCTTGCGGGTATGGCTTGTCCGCAGGTTTATAGGTCCCGAAGAGCTCTTATCGCCCCGCCAGGATGGCGATGCGGGGCAACTCATATACTCGCAGGACGGCGGCTTCTGCCCTATAGTGTTTGGTGAGCAATATCGTTCAATTTTGAAACACTCGCCCGCGCGGCCGGAGGTGGCGGCGTGGCGCCGAGGACGGGGCGCAATATGAACAGTGACGCCAAGCTACAAATCTTGATCGAGGCCTTGGCTGCTGCCGGGGCCTTGGCGTTGGCAATCGATGGGCATGGGCACGTGGCGATTTCGACCATGGATGATGTCGCGCTCGAGCAAGATGTCGCGGCATTTGTCGCCGAGCGCCTGGGGCGCGTGGGCAACGGCACGCGTCTGGTGATGGGGCATGCGGGAGGGCGCTTGAGCCTCACGGTGCGTCCGGTCGCCAAGGAAGGCGGCGCGCTTTGGGTGGTCGGGGTCCGCGATGTGCACGGGGTAGCGGCACACGCGGGTATTGAGTGGCTTAACGCAGATGAG
>CABUTP010000034.1 GCA_902494545.1 uncultured Collinsella sp.
GGGTCGAGCATCTTGGGACGATCGACAACACCCACGGTAAAGCCGGCGAGGTCGTAATCGGCGGGAGCCATGACGCCCGGGTGCTCGGCCATCTCGCCGCCCACGAGCGCGCAGCCCGCGAGCTTGCAGCCGTCGGCCACGCCCTTGATGATCTTTGCCATGTGCTCGGCCTCAATGTGACCGATAGCAACGTAATCCAGGAAGAACAGCGGCTCGGCGCCCGAAGCCAAAATGTCATTGACGCACATGGCGACCAGGTCCTGGCCCACCGTCTCGTGACGGTCCATAATCTGGGCGAGCACGAGCTTGGTGCCCACGCCGTCGGTGCCGCTGATCAGGATCGGGTCTTCCATATCCTTGAGCGCGGCGGCCGAGAACAGGCCACCAAAGCCACCGATGCCGCCGATAACCTCGGGGCGGTTGGTGTCCTTGACCATCTGCTTAATAGCGTCGACGGCGCGGCCGCCCTCGGCGGTATCGACGCCGGCGTCCTCGTACGTCACATGCTTGCTGTCGCTCATCTGAGCCTTCCTCTCCCACTACCGTGGCGCCGCGCGGGCGCCAAACGGTGCTCATAGTTGCGTTCATTTCGGCGCGCGCCATAACAGCACGCGCCGTCATATCAACAAAACAGCAGGTAAAACCTACCAAAATAAACCTGTCCCCACATGGCAGGTTTTAGGCCTCGCCGTGCTCCTCTTCCCAGCTGCGGTCGTCGTATTTCTCGACCACGGCGTCGTCGTCAAAGTGCAGCGGCTTGTCCAGGTTGCGGGGCTTAAAGCCCTCCATGAACTTGTCGCGGCCAAAGCTCTCGGGAATCGCCACGGGGTAGCGGCCGGTAAAGCACGCATCGCAGTAACCGCCTTTGGGCATGACCTTAAGCAGGCCCTCGACCGAAAGGAAGGCCAGCGAATCGGCGCCGATATACTCGCAAATCTCGTCGACCGTCTTGTTGGCGCTGATAAGCTGCGACTGCACGTCGGTATCGATGCCGTAGAAGCACGGCCAGATGACCTCGGGCGAGTTGATGCGGATATGAATCTCCTTGGCGCCGGCGTTGCGCAGCATCTTGACGAGCTGCACCATGGTGGTGCCGCGGACGATGGAGTCGTCGATGACGACTAGGCGCTTGCCTTCGATGTTGTCGCGCAGCGGGTTGAGCTTCATACGCACGCCCATGGCACGCAGCTCCTGCGTAGGCTCGATAAACGTACGGCCCACATAGCGGTTCTTGATAAGGCCCTCGCCAAAGGGAATACCGCTCTCGTGCGAATACCCCTCCGCGGGCGGCAGGCCGGAGTCGGGCACGCCGATGACCAGGTCGGCCTCGACGGGCTCCTCATGTGCCAGCTGACGACCCATGTCATAACGGCAGGCGTAGACGCTCTTGCCGTTCATGATGGAGTCGGGGCGAGCGAAGTAGACCTGCTCAAAGATGCAATTAGCAGGCTCTTCGGCGGCAGGCACGCCCTGCTCGGACACAAGGCCCTCGGCGCTGATGCGCAAAATCTCACCGGGACGGACGTCACGGACGTACTCGGCGCCCACGATGTCGAGCGCACAAGTCTCGGAGGCAACGACCCAGCCGCCGGCACGCGTGACATGGGTGGTGGCGTCGACCGTCGCGGCGCCGTCCTGCGACGGCAGCTGCGAAACGGATGCGGCATCGGCCTGGTCCAGGCCCTCGTCCACGAGCTTGCCCAGCACGAGTGGGCGAATGCCGTGCGGATCGCGGAATGCGTAGAGCGCCTGCTCGTTGATGAGCGTCATGGCGTAGCCGCCGCGCACGAGCTCCATGGTCTTGCGAATGCCCTCGCGCAGATGGCCTGTACGCTGAGTAAAGTAGCCGATGAGTTTGGTCGCGACCTCGGAATCCGAATTGGAGAGGAACGGCACGCCCAACTCGATCAGCTGGCGGCGCAGCTCGTCGGTGTTGACGAGGGTACCGTTGTGCGCGAGCGCGATAATGACGCTATTGATGGTAGAGAGGTGCGGCTGAGAGGCTTCCCAGCTCTTGGCGCCGGCGGTGCCGTAGCGCACATGACCCACGGCCAGCTGACCGGAGAGCGTCGACAAGTCGGCATTGGAGAACACGCGGTCGAGCAGGCCCAGATCCTTGCGGACCATAACCGTACCGCCGTCACCAACAGCGATTCCCGCCGATTCTTGGCCACGGTGCTGCAGTGCACGCAGGCCAAAGTACGTCAGTCGAGCCACGTCGCGATCGGGCGCCCAGACACCAAAAACGCCGCATTCCTCATGCAGCTGGTCAGAGTCCGGATTATACGTCGACATGGCGTTCACCTGTCCCGCGGCACGCTCGGCCGCGCGGATGGTTTCTTGAGACATGGCATCCCCTCAGAGCCTCGTATTTTGGCGTTACCCGCCTTATTATACGCACGGCGCGACGCGCTCCCCAGCGCATGAGCAGCGCTTTTTAAAAGCCCACCGAGCTAATAATCCGTTTTGCGGCCAAACATTTTATCGGTCTGTCCAGTGCAAGCGCCCGCGCCCCCAGATGGACGCCGCGCCCACCGTTGAGGGTTGCATTGTTGCAATTGGGACGTTCGTCCTGTCTTTTGGCAGGTCGGCGGCGTATCCTTGTAACCTAGGACAAAGCGAGAAAGGTTCTGTATGGATCGAAACGAACTCGACCCCAGCGTCCCCAGCGCCACGGAGGTCAAGAAGATCCCCCTCATCATTAAGGTGTACGCCGTCCTGTGCATCCTGTCCGGCGTGGGCACCCTCCCGTCGGTCGCCGCCTTTATGTGGCAGGTCATCACCGCGCTCATCAACGGCAAAGCCGCCGAAAAGCTCGGCGACAATATGCTGGTCTCGGTTGGACTCATCGTCGCCGGCATCATGCTCTCTGCGGCAAGTGCCGTCATCCTGATCATCTTTGGCCTGGACCTTATCAAAAACCAGCGCCGCAACGCCGCCCGCCTGTCCTACATCCTTATTGCATTCACCGTCGTCGAGCTTTTGGTCGACGTGATGCTCCAGGGTATCGGGCTCTTCTTGCTTCGTCCCGCGATTCAGCTCGGTATCCTCATCGCGCTTTCGGCCACCGTCGACCCCACGCTTCGCCAGGAGCGCGAACTGCAGCGCCGCCTACAGGAGATGCTCGACCGCGACGCCGCCGCCGAGGGCATGCTCGGCCGCGATGAGACCGGCGAGGGCTACATCAAGCTCAACTACTTCAACCTGTTCTGGGTATTCCTCGTCTGCTGTGTGCTCGGCCTGATCGCCGAGGACATCTGGCACATGACGGTCGACGACCCAGGCGTCTACCAGGACCGCGCCGGCATGCTGTTTGGTCCCTTCAGCCCCATCTATGGCTTTGGCGCCGTACTCATGACCATGGTGCTCAACCGCTTCTATAAAAAGAACCCCATCATCATTTTCCTGGTAAGCGCTGTGCTCGGCGCGAGCTTTGAGGTGTTCGTGGGCTGGTTTATGCAGACCTCATTTGGCGTGGTCTCGTGGAGCTACTCGCACATGAAGCTGTTCGGCATGCCCGACCCACTCGCCGTCCTTACGGGCGGACGCACCTGCACGGGCTTTGCCTGCCTGTGGGGCCTGGGTGGCCTTATCTGGATCAAGCTGCTGCTGCCGAGGCTGCTCAAGCTCATCAACATGATTCCGTGGAAGAGTCGCTACTCGGCTACCGTCATCTTTACCGTCATTATGCTGGTCGACGGCGTCATGACGCTGCAGTCGCTCGACTACTGGTACCAGCGCGTCAACGGCACGGAGCCGGATATTCCCGTCGCGCAGTTCTACGGCAAGTATTTCGATAACGACTACATGGAGAACCGCTTCCAGAGCATGACCATGAGCCCCAAGGATGCGACGCGCGTGTAGCGTCACGCAATGCCGAGATTTTCCAACGCATAGAAAAGCCCGCTGGCAGACTGATTGAACTGCCAGTGGGCTTTTTGTTGGTGAGTGCTGCTGCCGGCCTTACGCCTCGCGCTCGACCTCGCTCACACACTCATTTTTGATGGTACCGACGAGCGCCTGCAGTGCGTCGACCACATGCGGGCGAATGTCCCCGCCAATGAGTACGAGCATGATGTCGTCGCCCACGGCGAGATCGCCACTCGCCAGCCACACGCGCACATAGCCGATACCCGGCATCGTGCGCGTTGCCTCGATGGCGGCCTGCACCTTATCGGCATCAAAGCCGAACACCATGCCGCCCACCTTATGTCCAGGCGCCACACCATCCGTCTCGACCCCACGCACCTCGGACTTAGGCGTCGCGCGCACCACGCCGTTGTGTGTCAGGTACATCCCGCAATCAGCCGCCGAAACATCGGCCTTGGCTTCGCGCAGCCAAGCATCAACCGAAGGCATCGATTTGCCACTTTCAAGCATCATTTCTCCTTTTTACCGTCGTCGAGTAGCTCATTTGGGACGGGGCTCTTTTAGCTACTCTCAACAATCTATTCCTCGACCGGCGTGAGCACCATGACTGCGCGCGTATTGCTAAATGACAGCGAACGGCAGGTCACAAGCGTTATGACCTTGGTTGCCGAAGCGGCGCGATCGGTGGCATCGCTCGCCACGGCCGAGGCACCGTCGAGCATCTCGGACAGGTAATTCTTCAGTCCGTCGTCGCCTTCAAAGTTGGGCGTGCGCGCCTTGGCATACGTGTCCTCGACCACCTTGGTCGCCAGCGGGCGCAACTTATACGTCGCATCGCGCGTGATGTAGTACACGTATTCCATACTGTCGAACGTCGCCTGATCGGTCGTATCCGAAATCACGTTGAACATCGAACCGTCGTTCATGTGATGACCGTAAATCGTGGTCTGCTGATCCACCATGCCCGGCGCGGTGTCGTCGCTATCCAAGAAGATGGCTCCCGAGGCATTGGCGGTGCCGTCGAACAGCGTGTTGAGGTACTTGGAGTTGTTGTTGGTCTGCACCACGGGGTAGTTGATGTTAGTACCGGGCGCGTAAATCCAACCCACAACCTCGGGATTTGTCTGAGCAAGAGCATTGAAGTCGATAATTGGCACGCCGCTGGCGTCCTTGTCGCTCACATATTGCTTTTCGATTTTTTGATACGACTCGCTCGCCTGCTTATAGCCAATCTGCGCGTTGATAAAGATGGCGGCCGCAGCAACGATCAGGCCAATGCCGATGATGATGAGCAGAATGGGAATGACGGAGCGGCGCTTTTTGCGCGGCGGCTCGGTATAGCTCGATGGCGCGGTATGCGCCGAAGAGCGAGGTGACCTCTTGGCCGTACTGTATGACGAAGGGCGATATGCAGCAGGCGTATCCTGACGGCGATGCTTCGCCGGCGTCACGGGGCGCGGCGCACGCGGCTGCTGAGGAGAGGATGTCCAACCCTGCTGCGGCGCGTGGGCTGCTCCCGACTTGGCTGGATCGGGAATCCGAGAAGCCGAAAAACGCTTTCCCTGATAGTCGGACATGGCTCTCCTTATGTTGCAAATGGACTGGCAGAGCGCTTAGGCGTCAGCCATCTCTTGCTTCATCTTCTCGATAACCTTGCGGTACTCGGGGTCGCATGCGCCCAGAATCTGCGTGGCGTAAATGGCAGCGTTCTTGGCACCGTTGATGGCCACACAGGCAACGGGCACGCCCGAAGGCATCTGCACCATCGACAGCAGCGAGTCCATACCACCCAGATCGCTCGTCTTCATAGGCACGCCGATAACCGGCAGCGGCGTAAACGCAGCCACGACACCGCCCAGGTGAGCAGCCTTGCCGGCGGCAGCGATAATCACCTTGATGCCGCGGTCGGCAGCGGTCGAGGCCCACTCATGGACCTTCGCCGGCGTGCGGTGCGCGCTTGCAATCACGAGCTCATAGGGCACGCCCAGTGCCTCGAGCTCGGCGGTGCAACCTTCCATAACGCCCAGATCGGACTTGGAGCCCATGATGATCCCGACAACCGGCTTCTGATCTGCCATAAACAAAGACCTCCTGTTGAGAGCGGTGACGCGGCGAATCCGCGACCCTTAACTACTGAGAGTAGTATAGCTGCTCCCGTCCCTGCGGTCTGTAGGTGCTCTGCGGCGGCCCGGTGTTTTCATCTTCACTCCGGTTGCTACGCAAAGTCGTTCAGATGAAAACACCGGGCCGCCGCAGAGCACCTTCGACCTACCGGGGATTGCTATGACGTACGTTGGCTGAAATATTAATGTGGGCTCTGTGGTTCATTCGAACGACAGAGCCCACACTCGTTTTCTATTCAGCCCTAGTCATCGCGCAAAGCCCCTTCGGCAGCACACGGTGCTACCGAGTCACCGTAGGCCGGAGCAGAGAGGGCCGAGTTTCCCACTGAGCGACTCTGCTTGCAGCCGGAGCGAAGGGGGGAAACTCGGCCCCCTCTGCCCCGGCCGGACAGCTCAATCTACACCGTGTGCTGCGGCAGGTCCTGCAGGGCGATGACGTCCATGCCCATGTCGTTGGCGCTGCCGTGGCCCTGCTGGTCCTCGCGCACGGCCTCGATGGCGCTCACGTACGTGTTGGCGGCAGACATCGCGGTCACGCAAGTCACGCCGCGGCGCACGGCCTCGGTGCGCAACAGATAGCCGTCGCCACGAGAACCCGGGCCGTACGGCGTGTTGATGATTACCGCAATCTTGCCATCGGCGATGAGGTCGCCGATGTTGGGACGCTCGCCGTCGTGCGGACCGCTGATCTTCTCCACGACCTCACAAGTCACGTTGCCGCCGCGCAGCACGCGCGCCGTGCCCTCGGTGGAGCAGATATCAAAGCCCAGGTAGCGCAGGATACGCGCGACCGAAAGGATATGACGCTTGTCGCGGTCGCATACGCTGATGAACACCTTGCCGCAGCTCGGATCGGGCAGCTTGTAGTCGATCGCCAGCTGCGTCTTGGCGTATGCCTCGGGATAGCTCTTGGCGATACCCATGACCTCGCCCGTCGACTTCATCTCGGGTCCCAGAATAACGTCGGCACCGGGGAAACGACCCCAGGGCATAACGGCTTCCTTCATGCAGAACCAATCGAGCTGACGCTCGTCGCTCGGCAGGCCCAGGCTCGCGATGGAATCGCCTGCCATGATACGCGCCGCGCACTTGGCCAGCGGCACGCCGGTGGCCTTGGAGATAAACGGCACGGTGCGGCTCGCGCGCGGGTTTGCCTCGATCACGTAGACGGTCTCGCCCTTGATGGCGTACTGCACGTTGACCAGGCCGCGGACTCCCAGCGCCATCGCGATGCGGCGCGTGGTCTCGCGAAGCTTCGCCTGCAGGCTCTCGCTAAAGCTGAACGGCGGGATGCAGGTCGCAGAGTCGCCGGAGTGAATACCGGCCTCCTCGATATGCTCCAGAATGCCGCCGATGTAGACCTCTTCGCCATCGCACAAGGCGTCGACGTCGGACTCGATCGCACCCTCCAGGAAGCGGTCCAGATACACCGGGTAGTCGGGGCTAATGCGCGCAGCCTCGGCCATGTAATCGCGCAGATGCTCGGCATCGTAGGCGATCATCATGCCGCGGCCGCCCAGCACGTAGCTCGGACGCACCAGCAGCGGGTAGCCGATGTGCGCGGCCACGGCCTCGGCCTCCTCAAACGACGTGGCCTGGCCCGCCGGCGGGTACATGATGCCCAGCTTGTCGAGCAGGGCGGCGAAGCGCTCGCGGTCCTCGGCAAAGTCGATGGCGTCGGGCTTGGTGCCCATAATGTTCACGCCACTCTCCTCGAGCATGCGCGCCAGCTTAAGCGGGGTCTGGCCGCCGAGCGTCACCACGACGCCGTCGGGACGCTCAACATCGATGACGTCCATAACGTCCTCGTAGGTGAGCGGCTCAAAGTACAGGCGGTCGGACGTGTCGTAGTCGGTCGAAACGGTCTCGGGGTTGCAGTTGACCATGATGGTCTCAAAGCCGCGGGCCGCCAGCGCGTAGCTCGCGTGCACGCAGCAGTAATCGAACTCGATACCCTGACCAATGCGGTTGGGGCCGGCGCCCAGGATCATCGCCTTGGGCTTGTCCGCCGGCGTGGTCTCGTCGGGAGCCACGCACTTCTTGGCATCCGGGCTCGTGCGGTAGATGTTCTCGTACGTCTTGTAGTGGTACTCCGTGGCGCTCGAGAACTCCGCAGCGCAGGTATCGACCGTCTTCATGCTGGGAACCACGCCCAGACCCTTGCGATAGGCGCGCACAAAGCGCTCGTCCGAGCCGGTCAGCGCGGCAATCTCGGCATCGCTCGTGCCGTACTGCTTGAGCAAGCGCATCGCGTCGGCGTCGATATCCTCCACACGCAGGCCGCGGATGCTCTCCTGAACCTGCACCATGTCGTTGATACGGTTGAGGTACCACGGATCGATACCGCAAATAGCGTGGATACGCGCGATGTCCCAGCCGCGGCGCAGGGCTTCGACCACAAAGAAAATGCGGTGCTCGGTCGGGGTGGCCACAGCCTGGGCGAGCTCGTCGTCGCTCAGCTTGTCGGCACCCTCCTTGCCACCGGCGCAAATGCCCTGATGGCCGTCCTCCAGCGAGCGCATGGCCTTGCCGAAGGCCTCCTCAAAGGTGCGGCCGATCGCCATGATCTCGCCTACGGCCTTCATGCGCGTGGTGAGCGTGGGGTCGGTACCCTTGAACTTCTCGAAGGCAAAGCGCGGCACCTTAACGACGCAGTAGTCGATCGTGGGCTCAAAGCAGGCGGGCGTGGCCTTGGTGATGTCGTTGACGATTTCGTCGAGCGTATAGCCCACAGCCAGGCGCGCGGCGGCCTTAGCGATGGGAAAACCCGTGGCCTTGGAGGCCAGCGCGGACGAACGGCTCACGCGCGGGTTCATCTCGATGACGATCAAGCGACCGGTGTTGGGGTTCACGGCAAACTGCACGTTGGAGCCACCGGTCTCGACGCCGATCTTCTCCAGAATGGCGAGCGAGGCCACGCGCATGCGCTGATACTCAAGGTCGGAGAGCGTCTGCGCCGGCGCCACGGTGATGGAGTCGCCGGTATGCACGCCCATGGGGTCGAGATTCTCGATGGAGCACACGATGATGCCGTTGCCGGCGTGGTCACGCATGACCTCCATCTCATACTCTTTCCAGCCCTCGATGGACTCCTCGACCAGCACCTCGTGGGCGGGCGAGAGCTCCAAGCCCTGGCTCACGATGGAGACGAGCTCCTCGTGGGTATGCGCGATGCCGCCACCGGCACCGCCCAAGGTAAAGCTCGGACGCAGCACGCAGGGATAGCCCACGCGCTCGGCGATAGCCTCGGCGTCGGCCACGCTATAGGCATAGCCCGAGCGCGCGACCTCCAGGCCAATCTCGGCCATGGCCTCGTTAAAGAGCTTGCGGTCTTCGCCGCGCTCGATAGCGGCCAGGTCGCAGCCGATCATCTCGACGCCGTACTTGTCGAGCGTGCCGTCCTTTGCCAGCTCGACGGCGGCGTTCAGACCGGTCTGGCCGCCCAGCGTGGGCAGCAGCGCGTCCGGACGTTCCTTCTTGATCACGCGCTCAATGAACTCGGCGGTGATAGGCTCAACATAGGTGCGGTCGGCAAGACCCGGGTCGGTCATGATGGTTGCCGGATTGGAGTTGACTAGGATGACCTCAAAGCCATCCTCCTTGAGCACCTTGCAGGCCTGGGCGCCGGAGTAGTCGAACTCACAGGCCTGGCCAATAACGATGGGGCCCGAACCAATGACGAGGATGCGCTTGATGTCAGTACGTTTCGGCATGTTAGTTCTCCTCGGTCTCGGTCGCGGCGGTCTCGGCGAAATTCCAGCCCTGCAGACGGTCCTTCGCGGTGTCGATGTCCAGGTAGTTCTCCTCGCCGTCCATGAGTCGCGTAAAGGCGGTAAAGAGATAGTGGGCATCGGTGGGGCCAGGCGAGGCCTCGGGGTGGTACTGGACCGAGAAGCACGGGGCGTCGAGCAGCTGGATGCCCTCGGCGGTGCCGTCGTTGAGGTTCACATGTGTTAGGCGAATGCGGCCAAAGCGCTCGTTCATCACGACCGGCGCGATTCCGCAGCGCACCCAGACGCGCAGATCTCCATCGGCCGCATGCTCGGTCTCGCCGCCGGAAAGCTCGGGGACAAGCTTGCCCAGGCTGGGGAACAGCAGGCCAAAGCCATGGTTTTGCGCGGTAATCTCCACGCGACGGCTTACCAGGTTCATGACCGGCTGGTTGCCACCGCGGTGACCGAATTTAA
>CABUTP010000035.1 GCA_902494545.1 uncultured Collinsella sp.
AACGCGCTCTCCTACGACTACCTGTGGAACGAGATCCGCGTGAAGGGCGGTGCGTACGGCTGCGGATTCCGCGCTGCCGGCGAGCGCCAGGCGGCGTTCTACACCTACCGCGACCCGGCAATCGACCCCTCGATTGAGCGCGTGGCGCGCGCGGGCGCATGGCTCGGCAGCTTTGAGCCTGACGAGGCCGCCTTTGAGGGCTTTATCGTGAGCTGTGTGAGCGGTATGGACGCGCCAGTGAAGCCGTACGCGCTCACCAAGCGCCGCAATACGACCTACCTGGCTGGGCTCGATCCGCACGCGCGCGAGGAGCGTCGCGCCCAGATGCTCGCGGCCACACCCGCTGAGCTGCGCTCGCTCGGCGCCGACGTGACGCGCATCGCAGCCGCGTCGCCCACCTGCGTCTTTGGCGGCCGAGACGTCATCGCCAAGAGCAACGCCGGCTTTACCGTCATCGCCCTGCTGGCCTAACGCACAAAGGTAGATTTTTGGGACATGCCTGAAAATCTACCTTTTCTTTTGCCGCGGACCGGGCAGGCGGCCCGACTTCGGCCCGCCCCGTCCCACCAGTTTTATCTCGATCTGTAACAGCTAGGCCCATTTATGTCGAGTTACTGTTACAGATCGAGACAAACCGCCGCAGACATCCGCCCTTCAGCAAAAACCACCGCAAAGGGGACAGGTGTCTTTGTGTTGATTCGAACACTTGTTCTATAGTAGGGATGCTTGCATCGGACCTAAATTGCAACTAGGATATAGTTGCAGAATGTGAGGCGGGATGACTCGGCCCGATAAACTCATCGCCCAACTGCTTAGCTGCCCTTCGACGTATCGGTATACCGATTTTTTAAAAGTCATGGCTTCATATGGCTTTGAAATGGACAGCAAAGGCAAGACATCCGGATCGCGCGTTCGCTTCTACAGGCCATCAGATGGCAGGATGTTCGTAATGCACGCGCCGCATCCATCTGACGAATTGACAGCGGGGACCATTCGAAACATCGTTCGATTTCTGCAAGATGTCGGAGGTAGTCATGAGTAACGTTTTGGCATACAAGGGTTATTTCGCCCCAGTCGAGTTCGATGCCGAACAGCATGTGCTAACAGGTATGGTCACCGGCATTAGGGACGCAATCATATTTGAAGGCTCCACGGCTGAAGAAGTGGAGCAATGCTTCCACGACGCCGTCGACGATTACCTTGAGTTTTGCGCCGAGAAGGGCAAGGAACCCGAGCGGGCTTTTAAGGGGTCGTTCAACGTAAGAACGGGCTCTGAGCTCCACAAGCAAGCAGCGCTGGCAGCGGCAAAGAAGGGTGAGTCACTCAATAAGTTTGTGACTGAAGCAATCGCCGCGGCGTTATAGCATTAACGCATAGGCCCAAACAACCACAAAGGGGACAGGCACCTTTGTGGTGGTTTTGACGTTTGCCCAGATAAAACCTGCCAGAATAAACCTGTCCCTTTTTGGCAGGTTTAGAAGAGGGGTCGGGATGGACAAGGCTGAGTTGCGGCGGACGGTGATTGCCCGGCGCGATGCGATTGATTTGGATGTGCGGGCGGCGAAGTCTGCTGTTGTATGCGCGCGGCTTGTTGAGCTGATGAAGTCCAGCGGCACTGCGGGGCAACGCACCGTTGCCGTCTATGCCGCGATGGGTTCCGAGGTCGACCCAGCCGCGTTTGCCGCTGCGGCCGCCAAACGCGGCTGGCGCGTAGCCTATCCGTGCATGCTCTCGGCAACAGACGCCATGGCTTGTGGCCAGCGCATGTGCATGCGGGCAGTCTCTGCCGGCGATGCGTCCGAGGCCCCGTTTATCGCCCACCCTACGCGGGCCTTCGCAGCCACGGACATCGACAGCGACCACTTCCCCATCGTGCCCGCCAAGGCCCTCGACATGATTATCGTGCCGCTCGTGGCTTTCGACCGCACCGGCGCGCGCCTGGGCTACGGCGGAGGCTGCTACGACCGCTACCTGCCCACAGTTGCACCTGAACGCCTAATCGTCGGCATCGCCTTTGACGAACAGCGCGTCGACCACGTTCCCACCGATGCGCACGACCTGCCGCTGTCCCACATCGTCAGCGCCTAGCCGCCGCTGTATCGCACCCGCAAGATGAGCGTGGAAAATCTCCCACTTTGAGTCCCTTTACGAGCTAAAAACGGGAGATTATCCACGCTCATTCAACAAGCGTCCGAAAATCCACGCTCGTCCGTCCGATTTTCCACGCTTGTGCAGCCAAACGCTCTGCAACCGCCTCAGCACGCACGCGGCACGCCGGCGACCTTGAGCTTGCGATCGAACTTTGTCGGATCCCTTAGATCATCCCAGCACAAGCGCACGATCTTGCAGTTATCAAGCAGCGAAAGCCTCGACTCGCGCTGGCGCTCATCGAACTGCGTCTTCGCGAGCTTGCCCTCCTCCGCTGCCTTCTCGCTTTTAACAAATCCGTCGAACTCCCCGATAATCAGCCGGTCGCCCACGCGCCACAAGTAGTCGACGCGATACGGTCGTCCCGGCTCAACCGGGTCGAACAGCTCAACTTGCAACTCCGGCGTCTGCCAGCCGCGCTCGATCATCAGGGCACGCGCCTTGGACTCGCCGCCGCTTTCCGACAGCCCATCGGCACATCGTGCAACCCTGCGCGCCGTCACAACACCGCGACGATTCAGGCCAAGCTTGTCGACAGTCTCAACGAGATGCTCCTTCGACAAAAGTTGCTCATGGAGCGCCGAATCCGCGATGATCAGTCCCTCGACAAACGATGCATCGACCAAGCAATCCGTAATCGTTTGATCGATATCGGTTACGGCGATATCCATCTGGGTGGCCCGTGTTTGACGAGCATAGCGATGACGAATGACCTGAGAGCCCGGCGTCGTCGATTGGGGCGGCATCGCGGCGATATGGATGTGCGTCAAATTGGCATGCGAAACCGAAAGGCCATAGATAACAGCCGCCGTATAGGAGCAAAATGTCCAGTCGGGGTGCTTTTGCGCAAGCGCCCGCACCCGATGCAGATAACGCTGCCGAAACTTGAGCTCGGACCAGTATTCCGGACGCGCGTACAGCCCCGGCATGACCGCTTCGAGACTTCCCGCCTCCGCCCGCCGCTGAATCTGCTTTGCCTCCGCCGCCGTGCGCGCGTACACGCAGCTCATCTGCTGTTCGCATGCTTTAATGTGACTTCTAAGTCTTTGATTCGCCGTCATGTTTCCCATGTCGCCTCCCAAATCTTGGAACGGCGCAAACGTACCAGACGGTTTCATGCGAAGTCTGACCAAATACCGTCCAGGCACTGACCAAATGCTTGACGGTTTTGGACGTTTTAGGCTGATGACTTATATCTGCAGGTAGGGCGGTTGTCGAGAGGTCCCTGTCTCCACAATTCGATGCCTTGGTCCATTGGATTATCAGAAAGAAAAACCCGTCGAGATTCAAGACCACGCCAAATGCGACTTTGCTTCTGCACGCACCGCCTCTTAGCCGAGCCATCGGCATCTACATATAAAAAATGAGCGTGGATAATCTCCCGTTTTGAGCCTAGTTTCAAGCCAAAGGTGGGAGATTATCCACGCTCGATTTGTAAATGTCCGAAAATCCACGCTCGTCCGTCCGGATATCCACGCTCGTCACGCCGCCGGCACAGCAGCAGCCGTAGCCTAGTGCTCCTCGCCGGCGCGGGCCAGGTCGTAGGGCGTGGTCTGGTAAACGTAGTAGTTGAGCCAGTTGGTGTAGAGCAGCTGAGCCTGGCTGCGCCAGACGTTGCGCGGCTCGGCGGTGGGATCGTCGCCCGGGAAGTAATGCGCCGGCACCTCCGGGTTGAGTCCGCGCTTCACGTCGCGCTCGTACTCCAGACGCAGCGTGTCGGTATCGTACTCGGGATGGCCAAAGACAAAGAAGCGACGGCTGTCGGTCGACTTGACGATGTACAGGCCCACCTCGTCGGACACGGCCACGACCTCAAGCTGCGGCTCGGCCTCCACGTCCTCGCGGCGCACATCGGTGTTGCGCGAATGCACGGCATAGAAACGGTCGTCAAAGCCGCGGACCAGCGGGCTTTGCGGCTTCACCAGATAATGCTCGAACACTCCACTCGCCTTGGCCGGCAGGTCGTGCTTCTGAATACCGTAGTGATGATACAGGCCGGCCTGCGCGCCCCAACAAATGTGCAGCGTAGAGTGCACGTGCGTGGTGGACCAGTCCATGATCTGGCAGAGCTCGGGCCAGTAGTCGACCTCCTCGAACGGCATCTGCTCCACCGGCGCGCCCGTGATGATCAGGCCGTCGTAGTGGATGTCGCGGATGTCGTCGAACGTGCGGTAGAACGTCTCCAGGTGGCCAGCGCTCACGTGCGTGGCCTCGTGCGTCTTGGTGCGCAGCAGGTCCACCTCCACCTGCAGCGGCGTGTTGGAGAGCTTGCGCATGATTTGCGTTTCGGTGGCGATCTTGGTGGGCATGAGGTTGAGGATGAGCACGCGCAGCGGACGGATGTCCTGATGCAGTGCGCGGTACTCGGTCATGACAAAGATGTTCTCGCTCTCGAGCTGCGCAGCAGCAGGAAGGGCGTCGGGAATACGAATGGGCATGGATGCTCCTTACGAGTCAGTTGCAGCTATGGTACAACGAGCGGCCCCATCCGCGCGAGCACATCGCCCAGCGATGCCGTCAGCGGCCCAAATCACTCCAAAAGTAGAGATTAAGGCATGTCCCAAAAATCTATGGCGCTTTAGCCTAGCAAAGTGACAGCAGGACGCTACAATGGTTCGACGCGAAAAACTCGGCCGAAAGGATACATATATGTACCAGGCGCGTAAGATCGGTGTGGTCGGCCAGGGCCACGTAGGAGCACATGTCGCCAACAGCCTGCTTATGCAGGGCATTGCCGACGAGCTGTACCTGTGCGATATCAACGAGGCCAAGGTGACGTCCGAGGTCCAGGACCTGCGCGACTCCCTTTCGTTTGTCCCGTATAACACCAAGATCGTCAACTGCTACGACCACTACGAGGAGCTGGCCTGCTGCGACGTCATCGTCAACGCTGCCGGCAAGGTCGCGCTGGCCGCTGGTAACCGCGACGGTGAGCTGTTCTTTACCACCGACGCCGCCCGCACCTTTGCCAAACGCATCGTCGACGCCGGCTTCGACGGCATCTTCGTAAGCATCTCCAACCCCTGCGACGTCGTGTGCACCGAGCTGTGGCACCTGACCGGCTACGATCCCAAGAAGATTATCGGCTCGGGCTGCGGCCTGGACTCCGCCCGCCTGCGCACCGAGATCTCCAAGAAGGTCGGCGTGAGCCCCAAATCCATCGACGCCTACATGATCGGCGAGCACGGCTTTAGCCAGCTGGCCGCCTTTAAGGCCGCGACCATCGCCGGCAAGAGCCTCAACGAGCTCCAGGCCGAGAACCCCGACAAGTACGCCTTCGACCACATGGAGGTCGAGGAGCTCGCGCGCAAGGGCGGCTATGTGACCTACCAGGGCAAGCAGTGCACCGAGTACGCCGTCGCCAACTCCGCCGCGTGCGTCTGCGCCGCCGTGCTGCACAACGAGCACGCCGTGCTTTCCGCCTCCACGCTCATGACCGGCCAGTATGGCGAGGAGGGCATCTTTACCTCCCTGCCGTGCGTGATCGGCGCCGAGGGCGTCGAGGAGGTTTACACGCTCGACCTGTCCGAGTACGAGCTCGAGGGCTTCCACAAGAGCTGCCAGCACATCCGCGACAACATCGCCCAGCTCGACTGGTGGGACGCCGAGGCCTACGACGCAAAGTAGGACGCTGGCTGCCGCAACCTTGCGAATCGAAGCACGATACTAAGCGGGCCGCGCCGGAAATCTCCGGAGCGGCCCGCTTTTTTGACTCACGCAGTGCCCTTACGAATCGAAGGTGAATACTTTTCCGCGAAGTGAACGAGCAAAAACGAGCCCCCGAAGCATCGTCACTTTTCAGACGCCGTTTCCTGCGGTTTCACCGAGTTTTTCCTGCAGTTTTGGCGCCAAAAAGTGTGGATGCTTCGGGGGTCCAAAATAGGTCGTTCACTTCGCGGAAAAGTATTCACCTTCGTTTTTCGCGCAGACACGGATCCGGCCGCCGCAACGCAAAACGGGGCCCGCGCGCAGCGCAGACCCCGTCGTGAGAGGTTATTCCCGGTATATTAGTACTGTTCGATGCCCATGTAGCGACGAACCTCGGGGCTGTGGTCGAAGACCTTGCCGCGGGCGGCGCGCAGCTCGCAGCTCATGTTGTAGAAGAAGATCGGCTCCAGGAACGAACGCACGCTGGCAGGCACTTCGCCCACGCCGTACTCAAGCGCATCGAGCACCATGACTGTATCGGTGTGCGTGTTGAGGAACGCAAGAGCGCGCTCCTCCATGGGGCGGCACTCGCCCGCGCCAAGCTGCACAAAGTAGAACACGCCGGGCTCGGTGGCCTCGAAGGGACCGTGGAAATACTCGCCGGAGTGGATGTAGCAGCAGTGCTGCCACTGCATCTCCATGAGCGAGCAGATGGCCATGGCGTAGGTCTGGCTAAAGTTTGGGCCGGATCCCAGGATATAGAAGAACTTATGCTGCTGGCAGAGCTCGGCAAAGCGATCGCCCAGCTCGGTGTTGACCTTCTCGCGGGCGGCGGGCAGCAGTGCATCCATCTGCTTGAGGCCCTCGTACATGTCGGCGAGTGCCTCGTAGCCTTCCTGCTGGTCGAGCAGCTCGGCGGCGATCAGAGCGCCGATGCCCTGAGGCACCTCGGCCTGCGGCACGCCTTCGCCCCACGGATAGACCCAGGTGGTCCACTTGCCGTTGTCGATCTTGGAGCCCTCGCAGTCGGTCATGGCGACGACCTCGGCGCCGGCAGCCAACGCCATCTCGCAGCCGTCGACGACCTCCTGCGTGTTGCCGCTGTGGCTGCATGCAATAACGAGAGACTTCTCGCCAAGGCTCTTGGGGGCCATCAGGCAAAACTCGCGTGCCGTGTAGACCGTCGAGGTAAACGTGGTGGCCTCGCGCTTGAGCAGCTCGTTGGCCGGCATCAGGTCGATCATCGAACCGCCGCAGGCGATCCAAAAGACGTTCTCAATCTTGCCCTTGCGCTCGATGATTTCCTGAACCAGATCATGTGCGTTCATGGTGATTTTCCTCCTTGTGGGGCGGCTTTGAGCGACGACGGCTCGTACCTGCTGTCGTTCTATGTTGTCCTATTTATAACACGCACGGCAACGCCCGTGAAGTCATTTCACCAAAGTTGTTCTATGTTGTTCTATCTGTGGATGTTAGATGTCGAAGACGTAACGCGAGCCCACGATCTTTTGGCGGCCGAGCAGCAAGGGGCGCTCGTCCTCATCGGTAAAGTACGCCTCCATATAGAAGAGCGGCTCACCGACCGGCACCTCCAACAGCGGGGCCGCCTGAGCATCGGCAAGCGCAATCTCCACGGTGCAGGGGTCGGACTTGAGCGGCGCGCGACCCGAATGCTCGGCAACGAGCGCAAAGATTGAGTTATCGGAAAGGTCCTCATCGGCAAGCGTCCGCAGATAGGGATGGTCGGCGAGCACAAAGGCGTTGTTCTCAAGCATGACAGGGATGCCGTCGGCCGTGCGCACACGCTCGACCACGATAAGCTCGCAGCCGGGTTCCACGCCAAAGAACGCCGCATCCTCGTGCGTCGCCGCGACCACCGTGCGCGACACCAGACGCGCACCCGGCACCATGTCGTTGGCAGCACAACCCTCAGTAAAGCTCTGGACGTCACCCTTCTGGCGAATCTTGCGCTTGAGCTTGGGAGCGCACACAAAGGTGCCCCTCCCCTGCTGGCGGTTGAGATACCCCGCGCGCGACAGCTCCTCGATGGCGCGACGCACGGTGATGCGCCCCACGCCGTAGGACTTCGCGAGCTCCATCTCGGAAGGAATGCGCGAGCCGGCCACGTACACGCCGCGCGCAATCTCGCCCTTTAGGTCGTCCATGACCTGCTGGTACAGTGGCACGGCGGACACCTCGGCGCGCTCGGAACGTTCGGTCTTGCTATCGGCTACCATCGTTACGCTCCATCCCGCGCATGCTCGGATTCAAACTCTTCAATCGCCGCCATAAACTGCTCGCCAAAGGCGTCGGCCTTTTTCTCGCCGATGCCGTTGACCTGGATAAGCTCGTCGCGCGTCTGAGGGCGCAGGCGGCACAGGCCGCGCAGGGCCTTGTCGGAGAAGACCATGTACGGCGCCATCTCCAGCTCGGCCGAGATTTCCTTGCGCAGGGCGCGTAGGCGCTCGAACAGCTCGGCATCGTCGCCCACGCGCGGGCGCTGATCCAGCTCGGCCTCCTCGCGCAGCAGATCCACCGCACGGCGGGCGCGGGCCGAGGCCTTGCGCTTGGACGCACGACGCTTAACGGTAAAGGCAAACGCCTCGTCCTCGACCTCACCGGCGCGCGGGCCCAGCCCCACGACCGGGTACTGCCCCTGCGAGGTAGCCAAATAACCGCGGCCGCACAGCTGACCGATGATGTCCTTGATGCGCCCGACCGATTCGCTCGACAGCTCACCGTAGCCGCGGTCCTCGTCCAGATGCATCTGGCGAATGCGCTCGGTGTTGCCGCCGTGGAGCACATCGGCGATGAGCGACTTGCCAAAGCGCATGGGGCGCGTGGCCACATAGCGCACGGCAGCGCGGGCCATATCGGTGACGTCCTCGACCTCGAACTGCGTAAGGCAGTTGCTGCAGTTGCCGCAGCCCTCGGCGTCGTCCGCCGTGCTGTCCGCGGCGGCTGCCGCATGCTCGGCCGCGGCCTCGTCGCCAAAGTAGCGCAGCATGTATTCGCGCAGACAGCCGGTGGTATTACAGTAGCCCTCCATCTGGCTGAGCAGGCGATAACGGTTCTGGAGCGCCCACACGCGCTGCTCGTCGTCGAGCGCCTCGTCGGCCGCATCACCGCGGTCGATCAAAAAGCGGCGCATGCGAAAATCGTTGCCGTTCCACAGCAAGTGACAGCTGGCCGGATCGCCATCGCGGCCAGCGCGGCCCGCCTCCTGGTAGTAGGCCTCGATGCTCTCGGGCACGTTGTTGTGAATCACGTAACGCACGTTGGGCTTGTCGATGCCCATGCCAAAGGCGTTGGTGGCAACCATCACCTGAATGTCATCATCGATAAAGGCACGCTGGCTCTGGCGGCGGGCGTCGTTGCCCATGCCGGCATGGTAGCGGCCCACGCGAATGCCGCTGGGGTCCAGGGCCTCGGCAAGCTCCGCGGCCAGCGCGTCAACCGTCTTGCGGGTCGAGCAATACACGATGCCGCTCTCGCTCGAATGCGCGATCACGTAGTCGCGCACCCAGGCAGTCTTGGCCTTGTCGCCCATCTCTTCGCAACCAAAGTAGAGGTTCTTGCGATCGAAGCCCGTCACCACGGTCGCCGGGTTTTGCAGGCCGAGCATTTGCTGGATATCGGCGCGTACACGCTCGGTCGCCGTGGCGGTAAAGGCCGCCACGATGGGGCGCCGCGGCAGCGAATCGATAAACTCGCGAATCTGCAGGTAGGCGGGGCGGAAATCCTGGCCCCACTGGCTCACGCAGTGAGCCTCGTCAATGGCCACGAGCGGAACGCCAATGCCGCCTTCGGCCGCAGCTTCCTGCGCAAAGGCCAGAAAGCGCGGCTCGAGCAGGCGCTCGGGCGCCACATACATAAGCTGATAGCGGCCCTCGCGCGCCCGCTTGAGCACGGTGTTTTGCTGGGCCGGAGTAAGACTGGAGTTGAGATAGCTGGGTCGCGCACCCGCCGCGAGCAGCGCGCGGGTCTGGTCCTCCATAAGCGACAGCAACGGGCTCACCACAAAGGTGATGCCGGGCAGCATGAGCGCGGGCACCTGGTAGCAAATGGACTTGCCGGCGCCTGTGGGCATAACGCCGAGCGCATCGCGGCCGGCAAGAATCGCATCCACCATGCGGTCCTGCCCCGGGCGAAACGAGGTGTAGCCAAAATAGGCGCCGAGCGTGTCGAGCGCCATCTGCTGCATGCTATCGGTCATGATTTCCTAACGTCCAAGTCATCTGCCGCCGATTATACGCCGCCACGCGGACCGGCGTCGCCCGGCTGTCAGCCACGCTCATTCTGCGGGTAGTCATTGGGGACGTTCTTGAATGACCAGTCGTTTAAGAACGTCCCCA
>CABUTP010000036.1 GCA_902494545.1 uncultured Collinsella sp.
CCGCCTGCTGCGCGAGGAAGGGTTTGAGCCCACGATTTGCTGGACCAACCCCAATATTCAGCCGCGCGATGAATGGCAGCGCCGCTTGGACGAGCTGCGCCGGTGGTGTGCCGACGGCGGCATCGAGCTCATTGAGGCAGGCGAAGACCGCGAGCGCTGGGAGGCCGGTGTGGCCCCGTTGGGCGCCGATCGACCCCGTCGCTGTCGTGCGTGCTATGCCCTGCGTCTGGCCGAGGCGTGCCGTGTGGCCCAGGAGCACGGGTTTGAGTTTGTGGGCACGACGCTCGCCGTCTCGCCGTATCAGCTGTTCGATACCTGTAATGACGTGCTTGAGCGCTTGGCAGCGGCACATGGGCTCACCCCGGTCATTCGCGATTTTCGCCCGTATTACCCCGAGGCGACTCGCCGTTCGCGCGAGCTGGGCATGTATCGACAAAACTACTGTGGTTGCCGCTTCTCGGCTGTCGAGGCGGCCATGGACCGCGCCCGCATCCGCGACGAGCGCAAAGCCGCCAAAAAGTAGTTCTTTTGGGCTGGCGGCCTGCTAGGATGTAGAGCGGACTTTAGCTATATAAGGAGTATCCGACGTGTCTATGCGTACCGATGATTTTGACTACAACCTTCCTGAGGAACTGATCGCCCAGGCTCCTGCCGATCCGCGCGACTCCTGCCGCCTGCTGGTGGTGGATCGCAAGGGCACCCACGCTGGAACGCCGCTGGAGCATGGCGGTACCGTCGAGCACCGCATCTTCCGCGACATCATCGACTATATCGAGCCGGGTGACGTGCTCGTCATCAACCAGACGCGCGTGATGCCGGCCCGCCTGATTGGTCGCAAGGCAGGCTCGGGCGGCGTGGTCGAAACGCTGCTGCTCAAGCGCCGCGAGGACGTGGATCCGCTGGGTCACGTTTGGGAGTGCTTGGTCAAGCCGGGCAAGCGCCTAAAGCCCGGCGCTCAGATTGAGTATCGTGCCGGTGGCGCTCATGCGCCCGAGGGGGCTCCCGTGGTACTGACGGCTGAGGTCGTCGACTTTGTCACCGACAGTCGCGGCGGCCGCCTGGTGCGTTTTGAGCCGGCTGGTTGCAATGCCGCCGGCGAGCCGCGCACGCTCGACGAGGCCATCCATGCTGCCGGCCACGTGCCGTTGCCGCCCTACATTACCGATTACGAGGGCGATCCCGAGAAGTACCAGACTGTCTACGCCATGAAGGAGGAGCACTCGGCTGCCGCTCCCACGGCGGGTCTGCACTTCACGCCCGAGCTCATGGCCGCTATTGAGGCCAAGGGTGCGAAGTTTGCCGCCGTCGAGCTCGAGGTCGGCATCGATACCTTTCGTCTGGTGGAGGAGGACGACCCCACGCAGCACGTGATGCATACCGAGCGCTACCACGTATCGCAGGAGGTGGTTGACGCCGTGCATAAGGCGAAGGCCGAGGGGCATCGCGTAATTGCCGTTGGTACCACCGCGGTGCGCTCGCTCGAGAGCGCGTTTGACGCGGACGCGCCGGTGTCCGATCCGGCTGTGACGGCGCGCTATTTTGAGGGCCGTGAGGACGGCGCCGACACGCTCGGCCGCGGTGACATCGTGGTGCGCGAGAACGCGACGACGCAGCTCTACCTCATGCCTGGCTCGACTTATCACGTGGTCGACGCGCTGATTACCAACTTCCATGTGCCGCGCTCCACGCTCATGATGCTCGTGAGCGCGCTTGCCTCCCGCGACCAGATCATGGATGCCTACGCCGCCGCCATCGAGGAGCGCTACCGCTTCTTCAGCTTTGGTGACGCCATGCTCATTTTGTAGGTTACGGCGTTTTACAAACGCCGTAACCGGCCGACGCTGCAAACCCGCCAGAGCGGCAATCTGCCTTTCAACTTCGGCGGCATGACCAGAAGGTCAATGCCGCCTTGTTTCAAGGCACCTTGCTCGCTCTGACGGGTTTTCGCTGACTTTGCCAAGGCATCGGCGTCGCCGTTGTTGGCACCTGGGGACGTTCCTTTTGTGCCGGCACCTGGGGACACTCCTTATGTCAAGAGATCAGTGCAAGAGGGATAGGTTGCCTTGCACCAATCAAAAAGTTGCGGTGAGATGGTTCTTGAATTGGCCTTTTTGAGGGCTAAACAGGAACTATCTCACCGCAACTGCGTTGGGGCGTTTTTGGCAACCGGCTTACTTGCTCGCGAACAGCCAGATTGCGATGATCACCAGGATTGCGGCGATGATGCAGACGATGGCTCCGGTGAATTTGACGCGTGAGTCGCGGGTTCGCTTGCGCACGTCGTCTTCGGCGGCCTCGAGCTGGGCAACTTCGCGCTCGGTCTCGGTATGCTCGGCCTTGTCGCGTGCCAAGGACCCGGCGAGCGATTCGGTGATCTCGGGATGGTCGTGCACCTCGGTCGCCTGCTCGATAATCGACTGCGCATGCGCTGCATCTGCCCGGGCGTTTGCGATGGCCTGCTCTTGCTCGCGGCGTGCCTTGTCCTGTGTGGCGATCTTTTCGCGCAGCTCGCGCTGGCGCGTCGCGGCGGCAGTTTTTGCGGACTGCAGCTCGTCGCGCGCGGCATCTGCCTCAGCCGTTACGGCCTGGTGTGCTCGTTTAGCGTCGGCGATAGGAGCTTGTGCCTGCTCGACGGCCTGCTCGGCGGCGGCAAGTGAATGCTCAAGATCGGCGGTCACACGCGGAATGTCTTCCTCGGCCTTGCGGAGGGCGTCGGCAGCGTCGGAGATTTGCATAGACAATTCGCTGGTGCGCACGGTGTAATTGGCGGGATTTGCCGAAGGGTTGCGCTGCAGCTCGGCATACTCGCGACGCAAAGTCTCGAGCTGTGCGCGCGTAGCATCGGCAGTTTGTCGTGCGGCGGCGACACCGGCATCGCGCTCAGCCTTCACTTTGTCGCGGATGCGCTTGGAATCCTCAAGGCGACGAACGAGGCGGTTGCCGGTCTCGCGCGAGCTCGCCTCGCGGGCTTCCACGGCGTCGAGTGCAGCCTTCAGGTGGAGCTCGGTCGCATCGTCCTCTGCCTTCATTTGCTCGAGCTGGCCCTTGAGCTCCGTCGCTTTGGCGGCATGGGCATCACGGTTAATTTCAGCTGCCGCAGCGGTCTTCTGTGCCGCGGCAATCGCCTGGCGTTGAGCGGCGATGATCTGATCGTAGCGGCCTGCGATGTCCTGGCGCGTCTCGAGCTCCTCTGCCTGGTCGGCGATGCGCTGCTCAAGCTCGGCTAAATGGGCGCGGGCATCGGCGAGTGCCTTCTTGGCGGCGTTCATCTCGCGCATGGCCGACGCGCCCTGGGCGATAAAAGTGCCCACGGCGTTAGCGGTGTTTGAGACGGCGCTCCCCAGGTCGCGGCTCGTGGCGGGAGCATGCGAGGTGGTCGGGTGCGCGGCCTCGGCGGCATTCGTATCGGCAGTCTGCGGCGCGGCGATATTGCCGGTGCCGCCTTCGATCACGGAAAAGCCCGCTGCGTGCGGGTCGACCGCGTCCGCGCCGATCGTGGGGTGCTCGAGTTGCAGGAACGAGGGCATGGTACTGCCCTGGTCGGCAACCGGGGTCTCGCCGGGCACAAACGTCGAGGCAGCCTCGGCGGCTTCCTCTTCTTCAGCGTCGACATCGGCATCGGCGACGGCGTCCTTCATCGCTTTGACGGCATCCATCATGGAGTCCATGACGGCGTCGAGCTCTTCTTCCGAAGACACCTCGATGGGGGCCGCTGGTTGCTGCGGGGCGGCGTCCTTTTCGGGGGCGTTGTCCTGAGCGGCCGAATCGTCGTTTTGCTCGTCGGCATCTGCGGCCGCAGGGATCTCCGTTGCAGCGCCGTTATCCAAAGTGGCGTCGTCGACGTCGGTATCATTGCAGGTCACAGCGTCAGTATCTGCGGCGACGTCTGCGGAATCATCAATATGCTGTTGAGTCTGGGGGTCCAGCTCGTCTGTCATAGGCATGTGCTCCTCATCGTTGTTTGTCACCCTATGATAAAGTCTCGCGCCGACATCCCGCGCGCTGCAGCAAAGTTTCAAAACGTGTTCGAAGGCTCGCGTCGATAGCAAAAACTCGGCCACTTTATCCAGTTTGTACTTGACAATCCCTTCGCCGAAAGACGTTGCGCCGTTCGCCTGCCATGGGCTTTATTTTTCACTTGAAGAAGCTAAAGTTGCATTTCAGCTTTTGGCGCGTTTATTTTGGATGCGCGCAGTCGGCGGGCGTGCCCGTCGCGATTTTGAAAGGACTTCGTATGGGACTTTTCACTGGTAAGACCGTGATCGTCACCGGCGGCGGCAAGGCCACGCTTAAGGACGGCTCTGCTGGCTCCATCGGCTACGGCATCGATATCGCTTTTGCCAAGGAGGGCGCGAACCTCGTCATCACCGGCCGCAACGTCGCCAAGCTCGAGGCCGCCAAGGAGTCTCTCGAGGCTGAGTACGGCGTCAAGGTTCTGCCTGTTCAGGCCGATATTTCTGCCGGCCAGGACAACGAGGCCGTCGTACAGAACGTTATCGACAAGGCGATTGAGGAGTTCGGTCGCATCGACGCCGTCGTCAACAACGCTCAGGCCAGCGCCTCGGGCGTGACCATCGCCGACCACACTATGGACCAGTTTAACCTGGCCATTTACTCTGGCCTGTATGCCACCTACCTGTACATGCAGAAGGCCTATCCGCACCTGAAGGAGACCAAGGGCTCTGTGGTCAACTTTGCTTCGGGCGCCGGCCTGTTTGGTAACTATGGCCAGTGCAGCTATGCTGCCGCCAAGGAGGGCATCCGCGGCCTGACCCGCGTCGCCGCCAACGAGTGGGGCAAGGACGGCATCAACGTCAACATCGTGTGCCCGCTTGCCTGGACTGCTGCGCTCGAGAACTTCCAGGATGCTTACCCCGAGGCGTTCAAGGCCAACGTCCACATGCCGCCGGCGGGCCACTACGGCGACGTCGAGAAGGAAATCGGCCGCGTGGTCGTTCAGCTTTGCGGCCCCGACTTTAAGTATATGAACGGCGAGACCGTCACCCTCGAGGGCGGCATGGGCCAGCGGCCGTAGGGGTTACGCGGTTTTACCAAACCGCGTAACGGGCCGACGCTGCGCGGGCCGCATTTGGACAATCTGACGTTCAACTTCAAGGGCGCGACCGAAAGGTCAGCGCCCTTTCGTTTCACGTCACCTTGTCTCAAATGCGGCCCGCTCGCTGACTTATGCTCAACCTGCGGCATCATTTTGCTTGAAGGCACCTTGCTCGCTCTGGCGGGTTTTCGGTGTCGGTGCCATAACATCGGCGTTGCCTTGGCTGTTGGAAATGATCCCAATGACTATGACCCCTTTGCACCAGTTTCTGTCGAGTCGGTGCTTCTTGCGGGTTGCCCGTATAATGGTTTGCGTATGAACCGCAACCAAGGAGTTCCAGTTTATGGACCAGAGCCTTTTTAAATTCGACCTGATCGCCGAGGACCCGACGACGCATGCGCGTGCCGGCGTACTGCACACCCCGCACGGCGACATCGAGACGCCGATCTTTATGCCCGTGGGCACCAAGGCAAACGTCAAGGGTATACCTACCGAGACCGTCAAGCAGCTCGGCGCCCAGATTGTGCTTGCCAACACCTATCACCTGTCCATGCGTCCCGGCGAGGACACCATCGCCGAGCTGGGCGGACTGCACAAGTTTATGAACTGGCACGGCCCCATTCTTACCGACTCGGGCGGCTTCCAGGTGTTCAGCCACAACGACGCCGTCAAGCTCACCGACGAGGGCGTGCGCTTTATCGTCAACGATTACGACGGCCGCCACGTGTTCTGGACGCCCGAGGACAACATGGAAATTGCCATGAAGCTCGGCTCCGACATCTGCATGCAGCTCGATCAGTGCCCCGGCTATCCCGCCACGCGCGCCTACGTCGAGCGCGCCGTGGAGCTGTCGAGCATGTGGGCCGAGCGCTGCTACAAGGCTCACACCCGTGATGACCAGGCGCTCTTTGGCATCGTCCAGGGTGGCATGCATCTGGACCTGCGCCTGCGCTCGCTGCGCCACCTGGAGGAGTGCGGCGACTTCCTCGGCTACGGCATCGGCGGCTACTCGGTGGGCGAGGACCACGAGACCATGTTCGAGACGCTGGCGCCGCTGGTTTCCGAATACATGCCCAAGCACAAGCCGCGCTACCTCATGGGCGTTGGCAACCCTACCACGCTCGTGCGCGGCGTTGGCGTGGGCATCGACATGTTCGACTGCGTGCTGCCGACGCGCACCGGCCGCATGGGTACGGCGTTCTCCAGTGAAGGCCGCCTTAACTTCCGCAACGCGCGCTTTGCGCACGACGACGGCCCCATCGACCCCACTTGCACCTGCCCGGTGTGCACGGGCGGCTACAGCCGCGCGCTCATCCGTCACATGGTCACGCAGAAGGAGATGCTCGGCGGTATTCTGCTGTCGATGCACAACATCTACTACCTGCTCAACCTTATGCAGCGTGCCCGCCAGGCCATTATCGAGGGCCGCTACGGCGCGTTTGTGAGCGACTGGATGAACAGTCCTGCGGCGGTGGACTACTAAGAGCGGCTCGGGCGCTTGCAGAGCGCGGGCAACGGCAAGGGGCGAGCGCCGGCCGGTCATCACGTTCGCTAAGACCGTCTGCGCGACCACTGACCGACAGCTTGCAAGCACTTGATACATCGTGGGTACCATACCGAATGGTTGATGTTCGGGCGGGTGTTTGGCGCATGGCGTCGACTCCGCCCGTTTTTTTCTCGATAGGAGTACCCATGATTAAGAACGAGAATGTCGAGGGCGAGCCTGCCTACGACGAGACGTACCGCCGCGGCCCCGTGGTCATGCGCGGCCCCATGATTCCTAAGGACAACACCTACGCCAACCTGCTGGCGCCCGAGGAGTCGACCGACTGGCTGCATGCTGATCCGTGGCGCGTGCTGCGCATTCAGGCAGAGTTTGTCGATGGTTTTGGCGCGCTTGCCGAGCTTGGTCCTGCGGTGACCATCTTCGGCAGTGCCCGCACGCCCAAGACCGATCCGCTCTACAAGGCGGCGCGTACCGTCGGGCGCAAGATTGCCCAGCGCGGCGTGGCGGTCATCACCGGTGGCGGCCCCGGCGTCATGGAGGCGGCCAACAGGGGAGCGGCGAGTGTCAACGGCAAGTCAGTTGGCCTGGGCATTGAATTGCCGCACGAGCAGGGGCTCAACAAATATGTGAACCTCGGTATGGACTTCCGCTACTTCTTTGTGCGCAAGACCATGTTCGTCAAATACAGCTCGGGCGCTATTGTGTTTCCCGGTGGTTTTGGCACGCTCGACGAGATGTTCGAGGTACTCACGTTGGTGCAGACGCACAAGGTTAAGCGCATGCCGCTCGTTTTGGTAGGCACCGAGTACTGGCAGGGCCTGTTCGACTGGCTCAACGGCCCGGTGATGGACGCCGGTATGATCAGCCCACTCGATCCCGAGCTCGTGCACATCACCGACGACCTCAACGAGGCCGTCGACATTGCCCTGAGCGGGCTGATATAGGGCGAACGCGCCTGTTGTTATAGTAATGTGAACGGCAGACTGATGCTATTTAACATCAGTCTGCCATCTATACTGGGTATACTGATGCAAAAGACGAGGCGAGGAGGTCGCGTATGTCTACTGCAACGGTTAAGCCTACGACGGTTCGCATCGAAGAGGGGCTCAAGGAACAGGCGACTGAGTTCTTGGATACGGTTGGCCTGAGTCTCAATTCGTATCTCAACCTTGCTGTTCGACAGCTGGTAAATCAACGAAAGATTCCTTTTGAGATCGTAGGAAGGGCGGAGGTGCCCAACGAAGCGACGAGACGCGCCATGGTGATTGCCGAGGCTCATGAGTTGGGGATTCTGCCAGACGACAGCCCGTCATTCAATAACGCTGATGAGCTTATATCGTTCCTCGATGAGGACTAGCGATGTTTGAGATTAAAGTCGAGGCTCAGTTTAAGGCGGATTACAAACGGACGATGCGCATCCATCCGCAACTAAAAACCGAGTTTAAGGCGGCAGTCGCAGAGCTTGCAGCTCACGGCTCGCTTCCCGCGGAATATGGCGCCCATGAGCTTTCAAACCCGGGCGGAAACTATAACGGCCACATCGGTTTCCATCTATCCGATGGCTTGGTCGATGTGGTCGTTCTCTACTTGCCGCATAAGACTAATCCTGTGATCCGGCTGGTCAGAATGGGCTCGCATGAAGAACTATTCCAGGGTCCGCAGGGCTGATCGTCGATTTCTAAGTTGCGGTGGAATAGGGATTGATTTGCGGCTGATAAGCCAAAAACGGTCCCTATTCCACCGCAAGTTGTAAAGGTACTCCTAGTGGATGGGCTGGTAGCGGGGGCAGTAGCTGATGGCGATGGCGTCGATGCCTACGTGGGTCGCGATGGTGCAGCCGATGGGGCCGGTGCCGGCGTCTACGTAGTCCTGACCCGCGAGCGCCTGGTTGACGAGCTCTTGCTCCTCGGCGGCGCCGGTCGTGAGCACGCGCACGCTCGAACCCGGGTGTTCAGCCAAAAATGCGAGGCAGTCGGCCATGGTGTTGGCGACGATGCGCTTGGCGCCGCGACCCTTTTTGATGGCCTTGATCTCGCCCGATTTCCACTCCGGCGAAACGGCCAGGCGAATGTTGAGCATCTGCGTGAGCTGGCCGGCGAGTTTGGGCGCGCGGCCGTTCTTAACGAGGTTCTCGAGCGTGCGGGGAATCAGCAGCAGGTGGGCGTCGGGCAGCGTCGCGCGGATCTGCGCCTCGGTCTCGTCCAGGCTGCGGCCGTCCTCGCGCATGGCCAGCGCGTACTCCACCAGCAGGCCCTCGGCGCCCGAGCCGGTGCGCGAGTCGATGCAGCGCACGTCGAGCTCGTGCGTTTCGGCCGTCAGGCTGGCGTTGGCATAGCAGGCGGACCACTCGCTGCACAGCGAGATAAAGATGGCGCTGTCGTGGCCGTCGGCGAGCACGCGATCAAAGAGCGCCTTGAACTCACCGGCGCTCGGCTGCGAGGTGTGCGGTAGCTGCTCGGAGCCTGCTATGCGGGCGACGTACTCCTCGGCGGTGATCTGCACCTGGTCGAGCAGGTCCTCACCTTCGATAATTACATGCAGCGGAATCACGTAAATGCCGAGCTCTTGGGCGCGGGCGGGGGAGATGTCCGACGTGGAGTCGGTTATGATGGCAAAAGACATAATTGCACCTTTCGTTGGGGCGCTTGCGCGCCGCCTTCTGAGAGCAAAGTGCGACAAGTATAGTGGAGTCGTTCCACATTGCCAGCTTTAATTGTTGAATAGTCAACAGTTTGAAGTGTAAGTGTGGAAATCACCAACTGGGGAAGAGGAATGCCGATGGAGGCACTGGAGATATGCAGGCGGCCGGTCGTGTTGTTTGATTTCGATGGCACGGTGGCAGATACGGGCCGGGCGGTGATGACCTCGACGCGCAAGACGCTGGCTGCGCGCGGGCTTTCTGAGGCGCAGATGGGTGACCTGCGCCGCATGATCGGGCCACCCCTGTGGAAGAGCTTTCACGACTTTTACGGCTTTTCCCGCGAGGAGTCGCTGGTTGTGGCCGATGAGTACCGCGCCTTTTTTGATGAACTGGGACCGGAAGAGTACCCCGTGTTCGATGGGATTCCCGAGCTGCTGGATGGGTTGACCGCCCAGGGCAAGCGTATGGCTGTGGCAACGTCGCGCATGGAGGCAAAGTGCATCGACATGGTGCGTGAGCTCGGGCTTTCTCAGTTTGAGGCGGTGATTGGCATGAATCCGCCGCAGGGGCGCGAGACCAAGGCCGATTCGGTCCGCGATGCCCTGGCGGCTCTGGGTGCGGCGGCCGACGATGCCGTGATGATCGGCGATCGCTTTAACGATGTGGAGGGCGCGCACGCGATGGGTGTGCCGTGTATCGGCATCTATTC
>CABUTP010000037.1 GCA_902494545.1 uncultured Collinsella sp.
ATATGGGTCCTCGCCAACGACAGGGACGCAGCCGTTCAAAGACGCATGCCCTGCCCATAATCCTGCTCTCGTTTTTGGGCTTTTTGCTTATCGCAGGCGTGGCATTTGGCATCGGCATGGTCGGCAACGTCAACCGCTGGCTGTCCGATCTGCCCGACTACACCGATGCCAACGCGTATCTGGTGAGCGAGCCCACCGACATCGTCGACTGCAACGGCAACAAAATCGCGAGCTTCTACACGCAAAACCGCAAGTCCATCACCAAGGACGAGGTCTCCCCCTACGTGCTGCAGGGCACCGTTGACGTCGAGGACGAGCGCTTCTACGAGCACGGCGGTATCGACCTGTGGGGTATCGCGCGTGCTGCGGTGGCAACCCTCGGCGGCGGGCACGAAGGCGCCTCGACTATCACCCAGCAGCTGGTGCGCAACACCATCCTGCAGGAGGAGCAGTTCGATTCGACCATCGAGCGTAAGGTGCGCGAGGCCTATATCGCCATCAAGATGGAGGAGATGTACTCCAAGGACGAGATCCTCATGATGTACCTCAACACCATCTATTACGGCCACGGTGCCTACGGCATCGAGGCCGCAGCCGAGACGTATCTGTCCAAGAGCGCCGCCGACCTCACCCTGAGCGAGGCCGCGCTGCTCATCGGCCTTCCCAACTCGCCTTCGCAGTACGACCCCACGGTCAATCCCGATCTGGCACTGTCTCGCCGCAACAAGGTTCTCGACAACATGCTGCGCCTGGGCCACATCACCCAGGAGGAGCACGACGCCGCGCAGGCAGAGCCCATCACCCTCAACGTAACCGAGATTTCGGGCAGCGGCGTCGACGTGTATTCGCAGCCCTACTTTGTCGCCTATGTTAAGCAGCTGCTGGAGCAGGAGTTCTCCACCGACGTGCTGTTTAAGGGCGGCCTAACCGTCAAGACCACCATCGACCCCACGATGCAGCAGACTGCCGAGGAGGCCGTGCGTGCCCAGCTCGACACGCTTTCGCTCGACGGCCTGGACATGGGCATGGTCGTCGTCGACCCCAAGACCGGCTACATCAAGTGCATGGTGGGCGGCTACGACTATAACGCCGACGAGAACCACGTGAACCACGCCACGGCCAAGCGTCCCGTGGGCTCCACGTTTAAGGCCTTTACGCTGGCCACTGCCATCCAAAACGGCATGAACCCCAACGTCACCCTCAACTGCAACTCGCCGCTCAAGGCTAAGGGCACCACGACCGAGGTGCAGAACTACGCCAACCAAAGCTACGGCACCATCACACTCAAGCAGGCGACGGCATACTCCTCCAACACCGGCTATATCCAGGTTGCAGAGGCTATCGGCAATAACAAGATCATGTCGCTCGTCAAGAAGCTCGGCATCGATCCCTCTAAGGACAATATCGAGGACGTTCCCGTCATGACGCTCGGCACCGGCTCCATCTCGCCGCTCGAGATGGCCGCGGCCTATGCCACGTTTGCCAACGGCGGTTACTATCGCCAGCCGATCGCCATCACCGAGATTGATTCGCGAACTGGCTCGGTACTGTACCAGCACACCGATAACCCCTCGCAGGTGCTCTCCACCGGCGAGGCCGCGGCAGTGACCGACGTCCTGACCGGCGTCATGCAGGGCAGCGGCACGGGTGCCGCCGGCGCTCTGAGTGTGAACCAGCCCTATGCCGGCAAGACAGGTACCACCGACAACACCACCAACCTGTGGTTCTGCGGCTATACCCCGCAGCTGGCATGCGCCCTGTGGACCGGCTACTCCGCAGGTGAGATTCCCATCCAAAAGTACGGCACGGACCTGCTGGGCGACAGCACTAACCTGCCCGTCTTTAAGAAGTTCATGAACACCGTCCTTGCCGGCACCGAGCGCGAGGAGTTCCCGACCGGAACGGCCCCCACGTATAAGAACAACAACGTCTGGAAGTTCTACGGCACCAGCAACACCAAGAAGGCGGAAAGCGACACCGAGGACAAAGACGAGGAAGAGACCACGACTACGACAACCACGACTACAACCACGACCACCGAGACCACGGGCGGCAACACCACGGGTGGCACCGGAACGACCGGCGGCTCGACCGGCGGCGACGGTAGCGGTGGCGAAGGCGGCGGCGAGGGCGGTTCCCCCACTCCAACGCCTACGCCCACACCCGATCCCTCTACGGGTCAGTAGGAACCCAGCCATAGCCAAACAAAGGCGCCCGAGCAGATCAATGCTGCTCGGGCGCCTTTTTTCACGAGAAACCTCGCACACGCCTCAACACGATGCGACAAAAAACAGGGCGCCGACCATCGTCGACGCCCCATAAAAGTCGCTATATGCGCTCGTACGGCGCTATCCTCACGCGCCGCCTCGCCTACTTACGAGAGTTACTCAGCTTGTTGATGAGAGCCTCCAGGCGCTCGCCGTCCTCGGCGGTCTGGGCGATAACCAAGATGGTGTCGTTACCGGCGAGCGAACCGAGCACGTCGGGAAGCTCGGCGGCATCCACGGCGGCGGCGATGCCCGAAGCGGTGCCGGGCTGGGCCTTGATCATAACCAGATTGTCGGTGCGCAGAACGCCCGTTACCAGCTCCGAAACCATGCGCTGCAAATGCAAGTCCTCGGCCAGAACATAGATACCCTCGGGAAGCTTGCGCAGCCCCATATCGGCAATGTCGCGTGAAACGGTTGCCTGCGTGCAATCGAAACCCATAGCGCGAAGCTCGTCCACCAGCACGCGCTGCGTGCGAACATCCTTGTTGCGCACGATATCTCTGATGGCATCCTGGCGCCCATTGCGTTTTTTAGCCATACAAAACCTCACTCCATAGATGGCGGAGACAATCAATCAGTAATTGAATAGTTTAGCGCTATTTGATGGTATTTGTGAATAAGAACGCATTTCGAAACAATTCCATGCAAGATTGTTTCGAACATAGCCGTCTTAAGCAGTTTTAACGCCCGTCCGGTTAAAAAAAGCGGCCAGGTGCGTATACATCACGCAACGCACAGGCTTGGCACTGGCAATCGGTCCAAACAACAGGCCGAGCCCACGATGGTTATCCTTGAGTGCCGCGGCCATCTGACGAGTTCGAGATGCCTCGAGCATATCACGCATTCGAGCGGAACGCTCGATTGAAGAAACCCCATGCGGGCTCAAGCACAAATTTTCGATGCAGGCGACCAACCCGGCGAAGTAAAACATATGGCTCGCAACCTTTAGCTGCGTGTCACCGCCCGCCTCTACAAGCGAATCAGTAAGCTCGTCGAGCGCCCGGGCGTCATCGGTAAGCTTGGCAAACAATGTGGGGTCAAAAGCATCTGTAAGCTGTGGCGCCACCGTATGGAAACAGGCGTCACCGCACCCGGATATGCGTTGCGCCTGCGAAAGGGCGCATGTCATAAACCCAATCGAGCGAAGCGCACGGTCGCGCGACAAACACGTCTCGAACAACGAGCGGCTGTACATCACACCGGAAGTCTGGGCAATCAAGCCGCCGGAAATCATCTGAGACAGACCAGCCGCCAAAGAAGCACGGTCATCGATCGCAAGAGAGGTGGCATCCAGTACGCGCGAATGACGCTCACGATGAACATCGTAGCGGTCGAGCGATGCCGTGGGAATCACCATGTCTGCCGCAGCATCGCACGCAACATCAACCATCTTGGAAAGGGACTGTGGGGCAAACCACTCGTCGGCATTCATGGCAACAATCTGCAATCCACGCGAGGCGGCAAAACCGGCCTTGAGACATGCTCCGCGCGCCGAATCCTCGACGTCAATCAAATCGATGTGAATATCCCTGCCAGCGGCAACTTCGAGTGAATGGCGCACGCCCGGCGCAACGTCGCGACAAACCACGACAATTTGCAGGTCATAGAGGTCTTGGTTCTGGACGCTCTCGAGCGCGCGCATCGCATAGCTGGGCGAACCCTCAACAATAAGGATCACCGAAAGTCGCGGATGCGAACCACGTCGAACCAAGTTTTCCGTCCTCTCGACAGCGCCAAATCAAACCGTCGTTCATGGTACACCCGAGCTATAAAAGCAACGAGCCGCCTAACATGTTGCACGCCAAGAACAGATGTTGCACACGCGCAGCTCACACATAGTATGTGCCAGGTACGGACGCGCCGAGCACTCCCCTAGTCGAGCACGACAAGCTCGGCTGGATCGTAATCGACGCCCATAAACGTAAGGCCGCAGGCAGGCGCCGTGGGACCCGCAGCGGTACGGTCGCAGGCGTCAATAACCTCGCGCATCCACTCGGGATCGCGACGATGCATGCCAATCTCCACGAGCGTGCCCACAATAGTGCGCACCATCGAGTGCAAAAAGGCGTTGCCCTCGATAGTGAAGGTCAGGATATCCTCGCCAAAAGCGACCTCGTGGCCAAACTCGGCACGCATCACGCAGCGGTGCGTAGGCTTGCCCACGGCAGAGGCGACCTTGCAAAAGCTCTTAAAGTCTTGTTCGCCCAAGAGCGCAGGGCACGCGGCAGCCATGGCATCGACATCCAAGGGGTAGCGATGCCACCACACCGCACCGCGCGAGAGCACGGGGCGCGCGTCGCGATCGGCAATACGGTACGTATACGTACGGGACCGCGCGTCAAAGCGCGCAGAAAAGCCCTTACGGGCCTTGTAGACCTCGTTTATGGCGATATCTTTGGGAAGGAGGGCATCCATAGCCCTCAGCCACCTACGGCGCGTACACGCAAGCTCAGCGTCCGTTACGGGCACGCTGATGTACTGCGCCACCGCATGCACGCCGGCATCGGTACGGCCTGCACACGTCAGGTCGATTGGACGGCGCAAGAGCGTCTCGATAGCGCGACGCAGCTCGCCCGCAACCGTCGTTTGCCCCGGCTGCTCCGCAAAGCCGCTATAGGACGAACCGTCATAGGCAACACGGAATACGAGCGTGGCATCGAGCTCTGGAATCGAATTCAAATCAGACGGCGCGGTCATGGGCGCTCCCAACAAACAATCAACGGTATCGCGACAAAAAAAGAGGGGTACGCGAGCGTACCCCTCGAATATAGCCTATGCAGACGGATTGTCTACTCAGCGGTCTCCTCAGCAGGAGCCTCCTCGACGGCCTCGACCTTCTTGGGAGCAGCGGCCTTCTTGGGGGCCGGAGCAGCCTTCTTGGCCTTAGGCGTGCAAGGCTCGGTGACGAGCTCCATGATAACGATGGGAGCGTTGTCGCCCTTGCGGTTACCGAGCTTCATGATGCGGGTGTAACCGCCGTTGCGGTCCTGCCACATGCCCTGAGCAGCCTTGTCGAAGATCTCGGCAACGAGCTGCTTATCGCCGAGCTTGGCGATGGCCAGACGACGAGAGTGCAGGTCGCCCTTCTTGGCCCAGGTGATGATCGGATCGACGACCGAACGCAGCGCCTTAGCGCGGGTCTCGGTGGTCTTGATGCGGTCGTTCTCGAAGAGGGCCTTGGCCAGGCTCTTCTTCATGGCCTTGGTGTGGCTCGCATCGGTGCCGAGCTTCAGGCCCTTCTTAACGTTGTGACGCATGGTCTAGTTTCTCCTCAAATATGCGAAGCATTAAGCCTTCAGGCTCAGGCCCATGGACTCAAGCTTGTCCTTCACTTCCTCGATCGACTTAACACCGAAGTTACGGATGTTGAGCAGATCGTTCTCCGAGAACTCAACGAGCTGACGGACCGAGTGAATGCTGGCGCGCTTAAGGCAGTTGTAGGAACGGACGGAAAGGTCCAGATCCTCAATCTGCTTGTCCAGCTCGGCGTTGTCGTTGGTGACCTCGGGAGCGAAGATCGAAGCCTCCTCCTCGACCTCGGGGGTCTCGGCAAGGTTCATAAAGGCAGCCATATGCTGGTTGATGATATTGGCAGCCTGGACCACGGCGTCGCGCGGAGCGATGGAGCCGTTGGTCTCGATCTCGAGGACAAGGCGGTCGTAGTCGGTGTGTTGACCGACACGGCAAGCCTCAACGAGCTTGGCGCAACGGGACACCGGCGAGTACAGCGAGTCGACGTGGATCACACCGATGGGATCGTTGTCGCGCTTGTTAGCCTCGCCAGAGACATAGCCGCGGCCATAGCCGATGCGCATGCTCATGGTGAGATGGCCACCCTCGGTGAGCGTAGCAATGTGCTGCTCGGGGTTGACCAGCTCAAACTCGGACGGAATAAAGAAGTCCGCACCGGTGACCTCGCAGGGGCCGTCAACCGAAATGGTGGCGGTCGCCTCGTCGGTCGTGCCGAGAGCCCTGAAGACAAGACCCTTGACATTCAGGACGATGTCGGTGACATCCTCGACCATGTTAGGGATGGTCATGAACTCGTGCTGCGCGCCATCGATCTGAATAGCCTCGACGGCGGCACCCTCGAGTGAGGACAGAAGAACGCGACGAAGGGAGTTACCCAGTGTATCGCCGTAGCCACGCTCGAGCGGCTCGACGGAGACACGAGCAGACGTCTCGTTAATCTCTTCGACCTGAACCTGAGGCCTAATGAATTCTGACATGTATTACCTCCAGCCTCAGCAGCCCGGATGGACTACTTAGAGTAGAGCTCGACGATGAGCTGCTCGTTGATATCACCGCTGATCTGCTCACGCGTCGGCAGAGCGAGCACGTTACCAGACAGCTTCTCGATATCGACCTCGAGCCAGCCAGGGACCTCAAAGCGCTCGGAGGAAATCAGGGCCTCCTTGATGGGGAGGAGGTCACGGAACTTCTCGCCGACAGCGACGACGTCGCCGGCCTTGACGCGGTAGGACGGGATGTCCACGCGCTTGCCGTTCACGGTGAAGTGACCGTGACGGACGGACTGACGAGCCTCTTTGCGGGTGCGGGCGAAGCCAAGACGGAAGACGACGTTGTCGAGGCGAGACTCAAGGATGATCATGAGGTTCTCACCGGTGACGCCGTTCATCTTACGGGCCTTGTTGAAGTAGCCGTGGAACTGCTTCTCCAGAACGCCATAGATGAACTTGACCTTCTGCTTCTCGCGCAGCTGCATGCCGTACTCAGATTCCTTGCGACGGCGCTTGGGCTGACGGATAGATTCCTTCTTGCTGCTGTAACCGAGCTCAGCGGGATCGATCCCGAGCTGACGGCAGCGCTTAAGAACAGGAGTCCTGTCGATTGCCATATTGATACGATCCTTTCAGTTACACGCGGCGACGCTTCTTGGGGCGGCAGCCGTTGTGCGGGATGGGGGTCTTGTCCTGGATGCTCGAGACCTCGAGGCCAGCAGCCTGGAGGGAGCGGATGGCGGTCTCACGACCGGAGCCGGGGCCCTTGACGAAGACGGAAACCTTCTTCATACCGTGCTCCATGGCCTGCTTGGCAGCAGCCTCGGCAGCCATCTGGGCAGCGAACGGCGTGGACTTACGGGAGCCCTTGAAGCCCACCTGGCCAGCCGACTTCCAGGAAATGACGTTGCCCTGGGGATCGGTGATCGAAACGATCGTGTTGTTGAACGTAGAACGAATGTGAGCCTGGCCCACGGAAATGTTCTTACGGTCCGCGCGCTTCAGACGGGCAGCGCGAACGTTCTTCTTAGCAGTAGCCATCTATCTAGCGCTCCTTATTTCTTCTTCTTAGCACCGATCTGACGCTTCGGGCCCTTGCGGGTACGAGCGTTAGTGTGGGTGCGCTGGCCGCGGACCGGGAGGCCCTTGCGGTGACGAAGGCCGCGGTTGCAGCCGATGTCCATAAGGCGCTTGACGTTCTGGTTGCGCTCACGGCGGAGGTCGCCCTCAACCATGATCTGGTTCTTGTCGATATAATCGCGGATGGCGTTAACCTCATCCTCGGTGAGGTCCTTAACGCGCGTATCCACGTTAACGTTGCACTCGACGCAAATCTTCGTCGCAGTGGTGCGGCCGATGCCGTAAATGTAGGTCAGACCGATCTCAACGCGCTTCTCACGCGGGAGGTCGACACCATTAATACGGGCCAACGTAGTCTCCTCTCTTAACCCTGACGCTGCTTATGACGGGGGTTCTCGCAAATGACGAGGACCTTGCCATGGCGCCTAATGATTTTGCACTTATCGCACATCTTCTTGACCGAAGGACGTACCTTCATCGTTCTTCCTTTCGGTAGCGCTCAAACTACTTCCCTACTATCTACTCGCCCAGCCGCAGGCGTTTAAAACTATGGCTGGTCTTCACACGCAATCCGACCGTAGGTTGAGCTAAGCCTGCAGTCGGAAAAGGAGTGCGTGTATGCGTGCCGCTATTTATAGCGATAGGTGATGCGGCCGCGGGTCAGGTCGTACGGGGAAAGCTCCACGACAACCCTGTCACCGGGGAGAATACGGATGTAATTCATTCGGATCTTGCCAGAAATGTTGCACAGAACCGAATGACCGTTCTCGAGCTCGACCTTAAACATGGCGTTGGGCAGCGGTTCCTTTACCGTACCCTCGAGCTCAATTGCGTCTTCCTTCTTCACAAGCAATCATCTTTCTCTAGAAAACGACAGCGATTGAGTATTCTACAACACGTATGCACGCATCGTAATAACTTCGTAATGGCTCCACAACTACGTGGAACTTGTTACATTTCTCCGCCCTGGAGCGAACACCAGGATCCTTGCGCGTCGGTGGTGAGAATCACCGGGCCGTCATCGGTAATGGCGACGGTGTTCTCGTAGTGCGCGGCGGGCAGGTGGTCGTTGGTCGTGACGATCCAACCATCGGAGCCCGTGCTCACATGATTGGATCCCATCGTGACCATCGGCTCGATGGCAATGACCATGCCGGCCTGGAGGCGAACGCCCCTCCCCTTCTTTCCATAGTTAGGAACGTTGGGGTCCTCGTGCATCACATGGCCAATTCCGTGCCCCACATAATCGCGAAGCACGCCATAGCCGTGAGACTCGGCGAGGGACTGGACGGCATAACCAATGTCCCCAATATGGTTACCGGGAACAGCCTGCTCGATGGCAGCCTTAAGGCAATCGCGCGTAACCTCGCACAGGGCCTTGGCCTCGGGCGTGGGGGTACCGACGAAAAACGTCCAAGCGTTATCGCCGACCCAACCGTCGACAACGGCACCCGTATCGATGGAGATGATATCGCCATCGCGCAGGATCATGTCAGGATTGGGAATACCGTGCACAACGGCATCGTTGATCGATGCACAGATGGTACCGGGGAACCCGCCGTAACCCTTAAAGGCCGGGGTGCCACCATGCATGCGGATAATCTGCTCCGCAAGCTGATCGAGCTCAAAGGTCGAAACACCAGGGCGAACCATGGCCCCAACGTGGCGGAGCGCCATCTTAGATAGCGCTCCTGCCTTCTTCATCTGCTCGATTTGCGTTGCAGACTTAATCTTGATCATAGACCGAGAGCCTCTTTGACATCCCCGTACACGGTCTCGCGAGCCTGGTCACCGTTGACCGACTTAAGCAGACCCTGGCCACGATAGTAGTCGACGAGCGGACTCGTGGACTTCTCGTAGACGTCGAGACGGTTCTTGATGGTCTCGGGCTTGTCGTCGTCGCGCTGATACATCTCGCCACCACACTTGGGGCAGGTAACATCGGCAGCGGTGCCGGTGTAACCGCAAGCGCGGCAGGTGCGACGCGAAGACAGACGGTCGATGATGACCTCGGGGGCCACGTCGACCAGAAGGGCGCAGTCAATCTCGCGACCCATGGCGGAGAGCTCGGAATCGAGTGTCACAGCCTGGGCAGTGTTGCGCGGGAAGCCATCGAGGATGAAGCCCTGCTGGGCGTCATCGGCGGCAAGGCGCTCCTTGACAAGGTCGATAACGAGCTGGTCGGGAACGAGCTCGCCGGCGTCCATGTACTTCTTAGCCTGAATACCAAGCTCGGTGCCACCCTTGACGGCAGCACGCAGCAAGTCGCCCGTGGAA
>CABUTP010000038.1 GCA_902494545.1 uncultured Collinsella sp.
AGTTGGGCCGTTACGGGTGCATCGGCGTGGTGATGTTTCACTTGTCGGGCGGCGCCGTGGACATGATTGACGGTATCGCCGATGCCGCCGAAGAGCGAGGCTTTGCTCTCACGATGATCAAAAAGCGCGCTGGGGAGAAGATGACCCTTGCCGATGCGGCGCGCAGGATGTCGCAGCTGCCTGTTGATGGCATGATCTTCAACCTGCGTCAGATGGTCGATGACTTTGATACTTTTGAGGCACCGAAAGACCTCAAGACGGTGATTATCACACCGATGGAACATCCTACCTGCTCCACCGTCAGTGACGACCAAGAGGGCGGCGCGCGCATGGCGTGCGAGTACTTCTTGAACCACGGGCATAAAAACGTGTACTTCGTCTCTGGTAAGAAAGAGTCGTTGTCGAGCCAGTGCCGTATGAAAGGTTGGCGTGCGGCACTCGAGGCGCGTGGCATTGAGCCGCCCGAGCCTCTGCAAGGCGATTGGAATGCGGATAGTGGCTATGCCGCGGGCCTTGTGCTTGCCGATAAGCCCGATTGCACGGCGGTCCTCGCTGCTAACGACTGCATGGCAAACGGCGTGATGATGGCTCTACGTGACAAAGGGCTCAGTGTGCCCAATGATGTGTCCGTGATCGGCTTCGACGATGAGCTCTATAAGACGATTCCCAACTCGATTCTGACGTCGGTGAAGTTTCGCCACCGCGAGCTGGGCGTCCGTGCGCTCAACGAGGTCGTCGCGGGTCTGGAAGCTCCGAGCTCCAGAAGCCGTACGCTCGTCTCGGGCGTGTTGGTCGAGCGTTCCAGCGTAAAGGACTTGCGGGCGTAGACGTGCTCGGCCTATTCCGTTTGTCTCGATCTGTAACAACTAGACGGTCAAAAGTGGTCTACATGTTACAGATTGAGATTTTCGGCTTGGCCTGTGCGTTCATCTCGATCTGTAACAGCTAGGACCGAAAAACTCGGCTAGATGTTACAGATTGAGATGAACAGGAGGACGGGTGCGGTCTAAACAAAATGGCCCGCGCATCACACATCGATGCACGGGCCATTTATTGTCTGCAAGCGGCAGGTGGTGTCAGCGTCTTATGCCTCGAGGTTTTCCTCGATCCAGGCGACGGCACCCTTGGGATCCTTAGTGAGGTCGATGTACTGTTTGCCCTTGGGCGACAGCAGCGTGATGCCCAGGCGGTCGGTGTCGGCCTTCATCTCGTTGTAATAGGTGCGAACCTGCGGAGCCAGGACGATGACGTTGTACTGGTCCATGATGGCGTAGTGGCTGCCGTAGGCACCGGCGTTGGCGGTAATGTCGATGCCCAGCTCGTCGGCGCCTTCCTTAAGCGCGTTGGCGAGCAGTGCAGAGGTGCCGGCGCCAGCGCACAGAACCAGAACCCTCAGATCCTTGCCCTTAAGGGCGGACGGAGCTGCGGAGGCCTCAGTGGCAGAAGCGGTCTCGACAACAGGAGCCTCAACGGCGGGGGCGGCAGCGGTCTTGACGGCCTTGGTCTCCTCGGCCTCTTCTTCGGCCAGGGTCTCGGCCTCCTGCTTGCACAGGACGTTGTCGTAGGCCTTGCAGAACGGGTAGTAGATCAAGAAGTCAACGACCAGCAGGACGACAACCAGGACCAGAGAGATCGGCTGGAAGTTGGTGTCGATGAAGGTGCCGATCGGTCCGGGGAGTGCCCACGGCATGGCATAGATAAAGCCGTTCATGCCCAAAAAGTCGATGAAGAACTTACCAATGAGGACGTTGGCCACGGGGGCAAACAGGAACGGGATCAGGAAGTACGGGTTGAGGATGATGGGCGCGGCGAACAGCAGCGGCTCGTTGACGGCGAACATCACGGGCACGACAGAGGCTTTGCCGACGGCCTTGAGCTGCTTGGAGCGCATAAAGAGCAGGAAGATGATCGGGACAATGAACGTGGCGCCGGTGCCGCCGAGTTCGCCGATGTAGTTACCGAAGTTTTCGGTCAGGGCGAGGGCGGGGTGACCGCCGGCCTGCAGCGTGGCGAGGTTGGTGGTGATGTTGCCAAACAGCGCGGCGTTGAGGGCAGGCTTAACGACCGAGGGGCCGTGGATGCCCATGAACCAGAACAGCGGGATCATGAACCAGATGAGGGCGAGGCCGGCGTAGGAATCGGCAGCGGCGAACAGCGGGCTCACCAGCGTGGAGATGACGTTGGCAAACGGGACGGCCAAGCAGGTGCGGCAGATAACGTCGATGACGGCGACAAACAGGATGGAGAAGCTGAAGGCGAAGATGTCGCGGAAGTTCTGGGCGATGGCGCCGGGGACTTCTTTGGGCAGCTTGATGGTGATGTCTCGCTTAATGCAGAAGGCATAGATGTTGACCGTGGCAAATGCGGCGACAAAGGAGCTCAGCAGGCCCTTGGTGCCCATGTTGTCGGTAAAGAACACCGAGACATCGGCGCCGTCGATCTTGGCACTCGTCTGGGTAACGGCCAAGATGAGCATAGCGCACATGGCGGCGACCATGGTGCTCGTGGCGTTGATGGCCTTGCCGGCAGGCATGCGGCGGTTCTTGGAGCCGGTCAGCGCGCTTGCGGTGGTGCCGGCGACCATGATGCCCACGACGCCCATCGTGAAGTTGTAAACCTTGTTGCAGAAGTTCACGACGTCGACGTTCCACCAGTCGGGCAGCGTAAAGCCGCCGACCGTGGCGACAACGCCCGGCAGGGTCGAAATAAGCAGGAAGACAGAAGAAGACAGGATAATGGGCATTGCTGCCAAAAAGCCGTCTTTAATGGCCTGAAGGTAGATGTTCTTAGAGACCTTGTCGAAGTACGGCTGACCTTTCTCCAAGAACTTAACGATCGATTCCATAGTTCACGCTCCTCTTTGCATGAAATCTTAATGGCATGGACGTTGAAAACCTATATGGTCTCCCGCTTGCTAAAAGCCCGGGTGCAGGCGGGGCCGGTCCCAGGGGGAGAGAGGGGAGCGGCTGGGTTTGTATCGCATAGGGCCGCTCCCTTCTCGGGGGAAAGCGAGGCGATGCGCTACTGCGCGTCCGCCATAGTGTCGGCGAGCTCCTTGTACCAGAGTGCCGACTGCTTGATGTAGCGTTTTTGCGTGTCGAAGTCGATGTAGAACAGGCCGTAGCGCTTGTTATAGCCATTGGCCCACGAGAACTGGTCCTGCAGGCTCCAGATAAAGTAGCCCTGGACGTCGACGCCCTCGGCGCGCGCCTGGAGCACCTTCTCCATGTGCTGGTCGACAAAGTCGATGCGCTCGGGATCGGCGACGATGCCGTTTGCGTCGGGCTCGGGGTCCTTGTGGCCCAGGCCGTTTTCGGTGATATAGATGACGGGGAGGTTGGGATAGGTGGCGCTGATGTGCTTGAGCGTGTCGTAGAGGCCTTGCGGGTAGATGAGCCAATCCCAGTCGGTGGTGGGGATACCCGGCATATCGACCTGCTGCCCGACGCCCTTAAACTTAAAGCACGAGGTGCCCTTGTCTCCGGTGCCGTTAAAGCTGTTGGTGGACTCGCCATCGTAGGCGGCGATAAACGCCGACTGATAGTAGTTGAGGCCGAACATATCGTTGCGGGGCGCCGCCTTGGCGAGCTCCTCCATGTCGCTGTCCTCAACCGTAAGTGCGGCGTTGTTGGCACGCAGAATCTCGTTGATGAGTGAGAGGGTGCGCGCGGAGTAGTGACCCAGGAAGGCGCCGTCCATGATGAAGTCGGTGTAGAAGGCGTTGTACAGGTCGGCGGCGTGCTGGTCGGCGGGCGAGTCGGTGGCAGGATATGCCGGCGTCAGGACGTTGACCATGCCAATGCGTCCGCCCAGGTGCTCGGTCTCGTCAAGATCCTTATACAGGTTGACGGCGCGGGCGTGGGCAACGAGCTCGTTGTGCTGGCTCTGGATGCCGCTCGTCACATCAAAGTGATGGTTGGGCGGGAAGTTGCCTTGGATGTATTGGGAGTGCGAGAGGCTGATGAGCTCGTTGATGGTGAACCAATTCTTGACCTCGCGGAACTCGCGGAAGCAGAACTCGGCATAGCGCACATAGGCGTCGACGGTCTTGCGGTTGAGCCAGTCGCCCTGGTTGAACAGGGCGGCGGGGGAGTCAAAGTGATGCAGGGACACATAGGGCTCGACGCCATACTTTTTGCAGCAGGCGAACAGCTCGTGGTAGTGCTTAACGCCCTCGGCGAGGGGTTCGGCATCGTCGCCGTTGGGGAAGATGCGGGTCCAGGCGATGGACACACGAATGGCGTTGAGTCCATGCTCGGCAGAAAGGCGGATATCCTCCTCGTAGCGGTTGTAGAAATCACTGGCCGGGTCGGGCAAAAAGCGACCCTGGGCGACAAGGTAATCGTCCCACATGGTCTTACCCTTGCCTGCCACCTTCGTGGAACCTTCCGTTTGGTACGCGGCGGTTGCGGCGCCCCAAACAAAGCCCTTCGGCAGCTGCTGTACGCGGTTTAGCAAAGACATATGCATACACCCTCTCGTCTCGCTGTTCGATATTGTGCGTTTGCGCTCAGGAGGCTCCCTGGTTAGCGTTCAGCGGTGAAAAAGCCCGATAAACACTATCTTAAAATGATTAGAACCAAAATGAGCACATGAACATTTGACAATGAGCACGTTAACATCCGGCTGGGATGTATAGAAACAAAACAACTTCAAACAGCCGCGAACGGTTGTATTTGTTCGGTAAGCGGTTTTGATTGACAGAAGTTTTCATGTTGTGGTATATGGCTCGGGTATCATGAGCACGTTATCAATGTATGTACGATGCGCCATGGGCGCGGGGAATAGTTGGGAAGCAGGTTAGCGTGGAAGGCATGGATCAGCAGACAAGGAATGGTCGTTCGGCGAGCGCGGCAGAGGTTGCGGCGCTCGCTGGCGTGAGCCGCCAGACTGTGTCTCGCGTGGTCAACGGTATGCCCAACGTGACGGAAAAGACGCGCAAGCGTGTGCTGGCCGCCATGGAAGAGCTGGGCTTTCGTCCCAATTTTGCTGGAGCGGCGTTGCGCGGCGGGTCGTATCGTTCTATTGGCCTGTGCATGTACAACATCACACGTGTCGGTAACCTGGCGACGCTCGAGGGTATCATGCAAGCGGCGCGCGAGCACGATTTTGCCGTCACTATGATCGAGATGGGCGGCGACAAGCCCTATGCACTTGCCGATGCCTCGCGCCGCATGGTCGAGCGACCCGTCGACGGCATGATTCTCAACATGAACCGCATGGCTCCCGATTTTGAGGAGTTTGTTCCCCAGCCGGGAGTGCGAACGGTCATCCTGTCCATGTATGCGCATCCGCGCTGCACGACGATCGACTCCGACCAGTATGGTTCGTGCGAGCTGTTGACCAATTATCTGCTGGAACATGGTCACTCGAATATGCGGTTTGTGGCGGGTCCGGAAAACTCGATTTCCTCGCGTTTTCGTGAGGCCGGTTGGCGCGATACGCTGGGTCGTGCTCATGTCGATGCCGCTCCGATGCTGCGTGGCGATTGGAGTGCGGACAGTGGGTACGCCATGGGCGAGCGGATTGCGGCCGAGGTGCTTGCCGGCGGGTCGCAGGCGCCGACTGCCGTGCTTGCGGCAAATGACCAGATGGCGCTGGGCGTTATCGCCGCGCTCGAGAACGCGGGCCTGTCCGTGCCCGACGACGTGAGCGTGGTTGGTATCGACGACGCACTCGAGGGACTTGTTCCTCACAATCGACTGACGACGCTGCGATTTGATTTGCGCGGTGTCGGTAAGCTTGCGTTTGAGGCGGCGATTGGAGAGAGCTCGTCTATCGAGGCGATTCATGTGCCGAGTACGCTGGTCGAACGCTCGACTGTTAGGGACATACGGGGTTAGGTCCTACTCCGTTTGTCTCGATTTGTAACAGGTAGACGGTCAAAAGCGGGCTACATGTTACAGATTTAGATTCTTCGGAAAGAGCAATCCTGTTCGTCTCAATCTGTAACAGCTAGGACCAAAAAACTCGGCTAGATGTTACAGATCGAGACAAACGGCTCCCGACCAGCCCAAAAACAAAAAGACCGGGGGCGGCGCGCCGTGTGACGTGCCGCCCCCGGCTGAGAAATGGGGACAGGTTGTGTGAGCGGGCAACCCCGCCAGCCACTAGTCCAGACGACGGGTCTGCGCCACGTGCTTGTACCAGTAGGCGCTTGCCTTGGGCGTGCGCTTCTGGGTTTCAAAGTCAACGTAAAAGAAGCCGTAACGCTTGTTGTAGCCATTGGTCCAGGAGAACTGATCCTGCAGGCTCCACAGGAAGTAGCCGCCCACGTTGACGCCCACCTCCATGGCCTTGAGCAGCCAACGCAGGTGCTGCTCGATGTAGTCGATGCGCGGCTGGTCGTCCACAAAACCGTCCTTGTAGGGGTCCTTGTAGCCCATGCCGTTCTCGGTGATGAAAATCTGCTTGTAGTTGGGGTAGCGCTGCTTAATGTAGACGAGCAGATCGAACAGGCCCTCGGGATAGATGATCCAGTCCCAGTCGGTGGTGGGGATGCCGGGCTTGTTCACGTGCTCGCCAATGCCCTTGACGCGCCAGCGGCCGGTGCCCTTCTCGCCCGTACCGTTGTGGTGCAGGTCGTTCTCGCCGTCGTAAGCCTTCAAGAAGCGGCACTGGTAGTTGTTAACGCCCAGGTAGTCGTTGTAGAGCGCGGCCTCGCGCATGATTTCCAGATCCTCGTCTAGGATCTCGATGGTGCCGCCCGAGACGGCAGCCAGGCGGTTGGCGCACTCGAGGGTGTCGGGAGCATAGTCGCCGCGGAAGGTGGCGTCGAGCAAGAACTGGTTTTGCAGCACGTGCTCGTTGTTGGCGGCTTTGATGTCGGCGGGGTCGTTCTCGTTGAGCGGATACTTAAACTCCAACGACTGGATGACGCCGATCTTGCCCTTAAAGCCGCCGTTGTGGAAGGCCAGCACGGCCTTGGCGTGGGCGAGCATCATGTTGTGCTCGCACTGGAAGGCCTCGGCAAGATGCGCCTTGACGCCACCGGGGAAGGTGCCCTCGATGTAGGTGTTGGAGGCGTCGGCCCAGATCTCGTTAAAGGTGAACCAGTAGGTCACCTGGTCGGCGTACTCCTTAAAGCAGAAGGTGGCAAAGTCCACAAAGGCGTCGATGGTCTCGCGGTTGAGGAAGTCGCCCTTCTCAAAGAGGGACAGCGGCGTGTCAAAGTGATGCAGCGTGACAAACGGCTCAACGTGGTGCTTGTGGCACTCGGCGAAAAGGTCGTGGTAGAACTGGACGCCCTCGGGGTTGATTTCGCCGGTGCCGTTGGGGAAGATGCGGCTCCAGGCGATGGAGAGGCGAATGCCGTTGATGCCGAACTCCTCGCACAGCTCCAGGTCGACGGGGTACTGGTTGTAGAAGTCCGAAGCGGGATCGGGGGAGAAGCGCCCCTGGGCCTCCAGAAAGTCGTCCCAGGCAACCTTGCCCTTACCGTGAGTGCGGGTCTCGCCCTCTACCTGGTAGGCAGCGGTGGCGCCGCCAAAGACAAAGTCCTCGGGAAACTGCGCGGGCGGGTTGGTGACGCTAGCAGGATTAACGGACATGATGATCCAATCGTCTAAATCGAAGGGCCAGCCGGTCTTGGATGGTCGGCTGGCCCTGGGCGTTACTTACTTCGAAAGTTGCTCACTCACGAAGGCGAGAGACTTGTCGCCGTTCTGGGAGAGCTCGATGTACTGCTTGCCACGGCAGGCGACGCACTTGTTGCCCACGCGCTCACAGTCCTTCTGCAGGTCGGCCAGGTAGCTTGCGGCCTGCGGGGCCAGGACGACCAGGTCAAAGTCGGGGAGCATGTCCACGTGGTTGCCATAGGCCTCGGCAGCGGTCTCGAGGTTAATGCCGCGCTCTTTGGCGGCCTTGGCCAGCGCGTTGGCGAGCAGGCCCGAGGTTCCGCCGCCCTGGCAGAGCACGAGCACGCGCTTGCCGTTGAGGTCGCTAGTGGCCGTAGCCTCGGTGGCGGGCGCTGCGGAAGCGGCGGGGGCGTCGGCCTTCACGGCCTCGGCAGCAGCGCCGGCGGCAACGCTCTTGGCGTCAGCCTTGCCCTGGAAGGCATCGTTGAGCTTGGCGGCTTTCTCGGCGTTCTTGGCGGCGAGCTCCTCCTGGGAGATCTCGGCCTCCTCGGTGCACTTCTGGGCGTCATAGGCACGGAAGAACGGGTAGTACAGAACGAAGTCGACGACCAGGATAAGGGCGAGCATCACAAAGGCGAGCGGCTGGAAGCCCAAGCCCATGATGGTGCCGATGGGGCCGGGGACGGTCCAAGGCAGCGTGTACATAAAGCCGTTCATGCCCAAGAAGTCGATAAAGATCTTGAGGATCCAGATGTTGGCGATCGGGGCAAAGACAAACGGGACAAAGAAGACGGGGTTGAGCACGATGGGCGCGGCGAACAGCAGCGGCTCGTTGACGGCGAAGCAGACGGGGACGATGGCGGCCTTACCGACGGCGCGCATCTCCTGAGACTTGGCCAGGAAGCAGAACATAAAGACCAGGACGAGCGTGGCGCCGGTGCCGCCCATGCAGACGACGAAGTACTGGGCACCCTGGGTCAGGACAGCGGAAGCGTGCTGGCCGGCCTGGAACGCAGCCAGGTTGTCGGTCATGTTGGCAACGAGGGCGGCGGCGATGGCGGGCTCGACGATCGAGGGGCCGTGGACGCCCACGAACCAGAAGAGGCTCATGGCGCCGTAGATCACAGCGAGGCCGATGTAGCCATCGGCAGCGGTGAACAGGGGCTGGAACACCTGGATGACGCCCTGGGCAAAGCAGAAGCCAAAGGCAGCGCGGAAGACGATGTCAAAGACCCAAAAGACGGTGATGCAGACGGAGAAGGGGATGATGTCCTTAAAGGTCTGCGAGATGTTGGGCGGAACCTGCTCGGGCATCTTGACGGTGATGTTGCGCTTAATGAAGAACTTGTAGATGATGCCAGTCACAAACGCAGCGATGAAAGCGGTCAGCAGGCCCTTGGAACCAAGGTAGGTGGTGTTGAAACCGCTGGCGGCGTCCGTGGCGATCGTGTCGCTCGAAAGGAGCAAGAAGCCGATGATGGCCGCGCACATGCACGAGATAAAGTTGATTTGGTTGTTCTTGGGCAGGTCGCGGTTCTGAGCGTCGGCGAAGTGCTTGGCGGTGGTGGCGGCACAGGCGATGGCCAGGATGCCCATGGAGTAGTTGTAGCACTTCCACAGGGCGTTGTTGATGTCATCGGGCCAGTAGAAACCCCAGATGTTGGGGACCGAGGCTACCAGGCAGAAGATGGACGAGAAGATGATGATGGGGATGACGGAGATAAAACCGTCGCGGATCGCCTTGAGGTACTTGTTGCGGGCGATCGCGTTGAAAAAGGGCTGGCCCTTTTCGATGGTGGCGATGAGTTGCTCCATGCAAAGCTCCTAAGAGTCGGTGGGTTGGCAACGATGGTAGCTTTTGACGTTTGATTGCCAAAATGTTGACGTTGCCATTTTGCGACACAAAATAAGACGCGAACCGATGGTCCCTGTGCCTGCGAACCGTCGATTCCTTGCGCGTAAACGTTTGAGCCGCCCGGTGGCTCTGTGTTTGCACAATGGCAACGTTAACATTTGGTCGACAAAAGCTGTTCGGGGAAGCAAAAATGTCGGTGAACGGTAGGTTTTGGGTGGTGAGCGTATGGTGGGGGAGGCGTTGGATATACTTGAAGGCGTTAAAAATGACTGCGCAAGGTGCCATCAATGGCATCGTTGACATAGAAAGAACGACCTATGGCCGCTGTTAAAAAATCGGTATCCGTTAAGGATGTGGCGCGTCTCGCGGGCGTCTCGGAGCAGACAGTCTCGCGTACGGTGCACGATTCGCCCAGCGTGCGCCCCGAGAC
>CABUTP010000039.1 GCA_902494545.1 uncultured Collinsella sp.
GTCAGGTGGCCCAGGTTACCGGTCCGCTCGGGCAGCTCCGTCGTCACGCGATGAGCAAGGCCGTCGAGCAGCGAGTAGTCATGCACCAAGCCCTCAGCCAGGGCAATCGCGCGCGTCTTTACCGAGCCGGCCGGCTCAATGGTGCGATAGAGCATCTGCATGTCCGAGACGGCGCCGGCGTACTCCCCCGCCGGGATGTCGATACCGTACACGCGCCCGGCGATGTAGCTCATCAGCACGCCGGCCACACGGTTGATGCGGTCGGTGGTGACGATCTCGCCCGCCGGCGGATAATCCTCGACCGTGGCACCGTCGCGCTTGAGCTGTAGCATCAGCACGTCCAGATCGCTTTCGAGCACGGCGTGAACTTGGCTGCCCGAAGCCTCGAGCTCGGGATCGGAATCTACAATGCCAAACTGCTGCTCGTAGACAAAGGGGTGGGCATTGCGGTCGAGTACATAGTGAGACAGCAGGCCCAGCGCAAAGGCGCGGCCCAGATTGGCGTCGCGCGGCTGCAGGTGCGACACGCCGTCGCGCAGGCACGAGAACTGGCGCGACATGCGCGAGCGGTGCATGACCTGAGCAAGCGACGTGCAGTCGGAAACGCGCGGCGTGAGCATGTGGAAGAAAAACGGGTCGGGACCTTGGTTTCCCAGGATAAAGGCGATGCGCTCCTCGTCGGACGTAATAACGCCCTGCGGAAGACGGTCGATGCTTTCCTCGCCAAACAGATGATGCGTAATGAGCGCGGGCATAATGATCCTTTCGATTTCATTCGATGTCACCCATTATGCCCACCGCACGGTCATGCCAAACCTGCGGCGGTAAACGATGATATGCAGACTGCCTACGCAAGCCCCAAGTGCGCCTTGACCTCGGCTGCGCGACGACGGGACACAGGCACCGTCGAGGTTACGCGATCGAGCCTGAGCTCCATAAGACCCGTGGAACCGATCTCGACATTATGCACGTCTTCCAAATTGACCAGATAACTGCGGTGGACACGAATAAAGCCCTCGGAGGCCAGGCGCCGCTCGAGCGAGGAAATCGACTCATTGATCAGGTATGTTCCCTCAGCGCAGACGGCGTTGCAAAAATCGGCGCGCGCCTCAAAGTAGCAGACATCCGCCACGGGAATGAACACCTTTTTGCCCCCGCGATCCACCGTCAGGCGCAAAGGCTGGCGCGGAGCATGGACGACACGGCGAGCGCCCAGGGCAGTCTCGATCTTGTCGAGCGCCTTTGACAGGCGGGCATCCTCGACCGGTTTGACGACGTAATCGACAGCATCGAGGTTATAGGCATCGGCCGCATACTCGGCAAATGCCGTCACAAACACCACGACCGGCGGCCTCTTTAGGTTTTGCAGGGTCTCGGCAAGCTCAATTCCCGAGCGACCGGGCATGGTAATGTCTAAAAACAGCACGTCGGGCTTGCTCGACAGAATCAACTCCACGGCTTCGGTGACATTGCCCGCCTCGGCAATCTGACCCACACGCGTATCCTTTTCCAACAGATAGCGTAGCTCAGCCCTAATTGGGGGCTCGTCATCAACCACCAGGATGTTCCAGCCTTCGGACATATGCGCTTTCCCTCTTTTTCTCTCAATCCAACCGCGTGCTACACCGTCAACGGCGCCGGCTCATGTGGCTCGCCGTTCAACTCAACGATGACCTGCGTTCCCACGCCCTCCTGGGACTTCACGCGCATACCAGAATCTTCTCCGTAAAAGAAATGGATGCGCTGAAGCACGTTGAAGAGCGCCAGGCCGCAACCTCGCTTGACGGAGCCGTCGGCGGTAATGCTCTCGGGTTCCTCTCGGCGATGCTGCTCAAACAGATGCGCGCAGACTTCTTCGCTCATCCCGATGCCGTCATCTTCGACGATGATCTCCAAGCCGTCATCGGTCTCAAAAGCCCTAACACGAATAGAAAGCGGCTCGATCTCGCGCTGCGCATGCTTGATGCAGTTTTCGAGCAGCGGCTGCAAGATAAACGGCGGTACCAGGCTGTCGCGCACCTCGAAGTCGATGTCGACCGAAACGCGCAGACGGCCGTCGCCATACCGGGCCTGCATAAGATTGATATAACGAGTGCCCTGTTCCACCTCGTGCTCGAGCGTGGTGAGCGTATCGGAGTCAGAAAGCGTCTGACGATAGTAGTTGGAAAAGTCGATCAGCAGCGATCGCGCCTTGTCGGGCTCGGTTCGAACGAGCGACACGATCGTGCTAATGGTATTGAATAGAAAATGCGGGTCGACCTGCGACTGCAGGGCGCGAAGCTCAACGCGGGCTGTGAGCTCGTCCTGGCGCTCGAGCTCAAAGCTGGCGAGCTGCGTGGAAATTAGGTCGGCAAAACCCGAGGCAAGGGCCGTCTGGCGCATATCGATGCTGCTCAGGCGAGGGTAATACAGCTCGAGTGTGCCCACGCAATGCCCGCGCACGGTAAGCGGTGCGACGATGCCGGCGCGCAGGCGGGGAAAATAGCCGCCCGTCTCATTGGAGGTGTCACGCGAAAACACGCTCTGCTCGCCCGTCTCAATCACACTGAGCGTGGTCTTGAGCACGACCGGGGTGCCGGCGGGGCACTTTGCCGAGTCCTCGCCCCAGCTTGCCAACACCTGTTTGCCATCGGTAAAGCAGATGGCAGAGGCGATGGTCTCGGACAGGATAATTTTAGAGGCGCCCAGGGCCGCTTCGGGCGTAAGGCCGCGCGACGTGTAGGCGAATATTTTTGATGCGATGGCGAGCGTACGGTCGGTTGCGCTCGATGTGAGGTCGTCGGGGACCACAAAGACATACGAGAAAAAGAAGCACAGCATGACCATGCCGGCAATAACGACAACGCCCGGAACGGGATTGGGGTTATCGGTTAAATCCCAGATAAGCAGCAGGATAAGCGCCGGAACGACAACACCGAGCAGGATGGCCTGGACCACATGCTGGGCCGTACGAAAGACCTTGGTAGAGTTGTAGCTCTTGCCCAGAATCAGCCTGTTTAAATCCACCGTCATCCCCTTTTATCTATCGCACCCATAGCAATAAAGAGGGCCGCAAGCGACCCTCTCCATTGCATTATGCAATCAAATACTGTGTTTTACATCCAGTCGTCGATGAACGGTAGTTTAGGCGCTGTATTTGTTGGCCTCGCCAAAGGTGCCAGCCTCGACGATCCAGCCGTCCTTCATGATGACGTCCATGTTGTCGGTGTTGAGCACGTGGATGTCGGCGGCGACGTCACCGTTGACGACCAGCAGGTCGGCGCACTTGCCGGCCTCGATGGAACCGGTCTCGTCCTCGATGTGGCACATCTTGGCACCGTTGAGGGTGGCGCAGGTGATGGTCTCGACCGGGGTGAAGCCGATCTTGTCGACGAACTCGTACATCTCCTCGATGGAGCAGGTGCCGTACGGGGTGACGAAGGAGAAGGAGTCGGAGCCGATCGTCATGACGACGCCGCGCTTCTTGGCCTCGCGCAGGCAGTCGTAGTTGCGCTGCAGCTCCTTCTCGACCAGGGTGCCCTCGTACTTGTCGTGCAGCTCGGGGACGTAGACGGGCGGATAGGTGGCGTACCAGGTGGGCAGGAAGGCGATCGTCGGGGTGAAGAAGGTGCCCTGCTCGGCCATGAGGTCCATGGTGCGCTCATCGATATCGAAACCGTGAATCAGCTGCTCGCAGCCAAAGCGGACGGAATCGTAGGCAGCGGCGTGGTTGTTGTAGCAGTGGCTCCACACGGGGATACCGACCATCTTGGCCTCTTCGACCACGGCCTGGATCTCCTCGGAGCAATAGTGCTGATCGCGACCGGAGTCCCAGCGCCAGATGCCGCCACCGGTAGCCCAGATCTTGATGGCATCGGGGTTCTCGCGCAGGCGACGACGGACGGCCTTGCGCAGATCCCAAGGGCCATCGACCTGGTCGCCCCAGGGATGGGATTCCTTGTTGAGCTCCTGGGTGCAGTGGTGGGAGTCACCGTGACCGGCAACGCGGCAGAAGCCCAGGCCGGTGGCCAGAACGCGCGGGCCCTTAAAGACGCCCTTGTCGATGCAGTCGCGAATCTGGATACCAAAGCGGCCGATCTCGCAGACGGTGGTGAGGCCGTGGGTGAGGCAGTCGTAGGCCTGCTTGACGGCGACGGCCTGCTTCTCGAGAAGCGGCTGCATGACCCAATCGGTGTCATCGTCGGTCAGGTTGCCCGAGAAGTGCAGGTGGGTGTCGATCAGGCCGGGAAGGACGGTCTTCCCGGCGGCGTCGATGACCTCAACGCCCTCGGGAAGGTCCTGCATAGCGCCGGCGTACTCGATCTTGCCGTTGTCGTCGACGAGAACGAGGGAGTTCTCGACCGGCTCGGCACCGGTACCGTCGATGAGCTTGCCGCCAACGATTGCATACTTAGTGGACATGGTTCCTCCTTATGGATCCATATATGTGGGCGAGGCCGTGTTGGGTCGCGGCCTCACAAAGCTACCCAAGTGGTGCCGGGTTCGGTGCGCGGAAGAGAGGGATCCGCGCACCCGATCCGCCCCGGCTCGGCGTTATTTTTTGCGGGAATTGGTGAAGGCCATGAGGGCCAGGCCAACGGCCAGCCAGCCGATCACGATGCTCCACTCCACCATGTTGAGGGAGGCGGGAGAGAACGGAATCACGAGCAGGCCGATGATGATGGCGCAGGCGGCGATAGCGAGGCCGATGCCAAACTTGCCGCCGGGCACCTCGTAGGGACGAGGCAGGTCGGGCTCGGTGAAGCGCATGCGCAGGCAAGCGAGGGCGACCATGCCGCAGGAGAAGATGAAGGCGAGAGCCGACACGTTGGTCAGAGGGATGAGCATGTTCTTGCCCAGGAACGGACCGATGACGGTGATGACGCCCAGAACGACGCAGGCAAGCTTGGGAGCGCCGGACTTGGGGTCGACCTCGGCGAATTTCTCGGGCAGCTGGCCCTTGCGGCCCATGGCGAGCATGATGCGGCTCGTGGCGCCGTAGAAGGAGTTCATCGGGCCCATGGGTCCAAGCGTGGCGATGACGAGCATGGCCAGGTACAGGAGCATGTTGATGCCCTTGAGGCAGGCAAGCGCGGGAACCGGGCTCTTAACAAACTCATGCCAGTCGAGGATGGTGCCGAACGAGTAGATGCAGACCATGTAGAAACCGCCGGCGGCCAGCAGAGCCAGGGAGATGATCTTGCCGAACTTGTTCCAGTTGAGGCCCTCGGCTGCTTCCTCAGCCTGCTGAGGAATGGTATCGAAGCCGGCGTAGAAGAACGGGGTCAGAACCAGGACCGACACGATGCCGGCGAACAGGCTGGTGCTCTCGGTAGCGGCCTTGCCGCCGCCAGCGCCGGCGACCTGGGAGAACACGGGCATGGCGTTGTCCGGCGAGCCGGTGAACAGCGAGACGCCCATGGCGAGCAGCATGCCGCAGAGCAGGGCCTTGGTCAGGAAGGCCTGGAGCTTGGCGGCCGAGCTGGCACCGCGGAAGTTGAGGAAGATGACGTAGACCGCAAAGCCGAGCGCAATCAACGTCGGGAACAGGTAAACGTCGGCGCCCAGGATGGTGTAGAGTTTGACGGCGCGCAGCCACTCAAGACCGGGCAGGCTACCGAACATCTCGGACACGAGGGTCGAGATGGCGATGGCCTCCCACGGGCACAGGATACCGTTGCCCAGGGCCAAAAGCCATCCGGTGATGTAGCTCAGCGTACGGCCAAAGCTACGATCGACATACTCGACGATGCCGCCCGAAATGGGGATAGCAGCCGTGAGCTCACCGAAAACAGCTCCGACGGGCACGAGGAAGATTGCACCCAAGAGGAATGCGATCATAGCGGGAACGGGACCGCCGCCCACGACCATCCAGTCGCCGACCTGCAGAACCCAACCGGTACCGATGATGGCACCGAAACCGATGGTGAAGAAGTTCCAGAGCGAAAGCGTTTTCTTCATGCCGCCGTTATCCTCGACTGCAACTTCTGCGTTCTTGTCCGCCATTGTTCCCCTCCTTTCCTTTTTGACGCCCCTTGACGTCACCCCTTGCGCGGTCCGTTTCGCCGCGCACTTTTATTTCCTGGCCTTAAGATACGGCCTTGGCACAGCAGCTCCGCTTGTAGCTCGACCGAAGGCAGAACTGCAAAACGAGCGGCGCCATTTTTGGGACGAACGGCACAGTTTGCAGTCCATTGTTGCCGCCCGTCCGACGGGCGTACGCTCATCGGACGCATATAGAGATGTTTTTGAGGCCGTGTGTTTTGCGCCTTTCGTACCGTTTACCGAGCTTTTGACGCGCAGACCCATTTGTTGCACATCTTTTTTGTAGGATAGACAGGTTATACATGAGACAAGGCGGTATGAATGGCATACGGATACAACGACGGTGATCAACGGCGACAAAGTGTTCGCCTTGCTGGCCGTACTACGCCGACGCCCAGAAGGGCCACGAGCAGCAATCCGCAACGCCCTCAAGAGCAACCCAGACCTTCGTCTCGGCAGCAGACAAGCAGAACACGGCAGAGCGGCCGTCCGAGTACGGCCACAAGCGCGCAGCAAGATAGCCGCTTGGGCGCGCGCACTCGACAGCGTCAGGCCGAGGTTCCGCAACTGCGCCGCAACGGCGCACGTCAGCCCGGCATCCATATCAACCGCTTCTTTTCGCATCCCCAAGGCGGACGCGACGGCAAGCCTTACCGCTCGACACCGTACGTGAATGCCCCCGCCCTGTCAGCTCGTCGACTTCGCCTCGCACTGTGCTCTATCCTCACCTGTCTGGTCTTTGTGCTTATGAGCTCCTGTATCTCCCACGGCTCGGCCGGCCTCGATCCAACCGCCGAGGATAAGCTGCTCAAGGCCCCGGTCGCGCCCGGCTATTCGTTTGCGTTTTCGACCCCGCGTTCACAGTGGCAAGCCGGCACCATGCCCCGCATCTATCAGATTGACCCGGCATGGTCGGAGCTGCCCTACGCCGGCGGTACCATCCGCCAAAATGCCTGCGGCCCCACCTGTCTTACCATGGTCTACATCTATAAGACCGGCCACACCGATATGACGCCGGTCGATATGTGCACTCTTTCCGAGGCGGGCAACTATGCCACCACCGGCGCCACCGAGTGGTCGTTTATGACGAGCGGCGCATGGCAGCTGGGCCTTAACGGAACTGAGCTCCATATCGATCGCAGCTCCATCACCCAGGCGCTGCGCTCGGGCGCACCCATCATCGCATCGGTTCGTCCCGGAACCTTTACCAGCGTTGGACACTATATCGTGCTCTGGGGCATCGACGATGCCGATCAAGTGGGAGTCTACGACCCCAACTCGCAAAGCCGCAGCGCCCGCCGCTGGGGCGTCGTAGAAGTCCTCAATGAAATCGAAGCCATGTGGGCCTACTACTAATCATTGGGGACAGACTTAAATGAGTGGTCGTTGGGGACAGCCTTTAAGGACTGTCCCATGCTGCCGGCAGGAAAGGAACGTCCCTAAGTGCCGGGTTGAAACAAAAGCCCCGCAGTCGGAGCGGACTGCGGGGCTCATGAAGAGAGGCTAGTTTGTGGGCGCCTTGCCCGGCGCCCACGAGAGAGGCAACAGAGTAGAGACTACTCGTGAATGCGGGTGCCGGAGAGGCCGGCCATGGTCTCGGCGGCCTTGTCCAGGGCGCCGATGATGCAGGTGCGGCCCTTGCGGGAACGGGCGAACTTGATGGCAGCGCGGACCTTGGGCTCCATGGAACCCTTGCCGAACTGACCCTCGTCGGCCAGGCGCTCGGCCTCGTCGGCGGTGAGCTCCTCGAGCTCCTCCTGGTTGGGCTTGCCAAAGTTGATGGCGACATGCTCAACGGCGGTCAGCAGGAACAGAACGTCAGCATCGCAGTCCTCGGCCAGCAGCTCGCCGCCCAGGTCCTTGTCGATGACGGCGGGAACGCCCTTGTAGCAGCCCTTGTTCTCGTAGTCGCGGACGACGGGGATGCCGCCGCCACCGCAGGCGATGACGATGAACTCGTTGTCGAGCAGGTTGAGGATGGAGTCAGCCTCGACGATCTTCTTGGGATCGGGGGAAGCGACGACGCGACGCCAGCCGCGGCCGGAATCCTCGACGAAGACCTTGGAGGGATCCTCGGCCATGAACTCCTTGGCCTGCTCCTCGGTATAGAAGGGGCCGATCGGCTTGGTCGGGTTCTTGAACGCGGGATCATCCGGGTCGCACTCGATCTGGGTGACGACGGTGGCGGCGTGCCAACGCTTATAGCGCTTGTGCATCTCGCGGCCGATGCCCTGCTGCAGGTGATAACCAATGTAGCCCTGGGACATGGCGCCGCACTCGGGCAGCGGCATCTCGGGGGTACCGATGGCATCGTGGGCAGCGGCGAAGGCGTTCTGGATCATGCCGACCTGCGGGCCGTTGCCGTGGGTGATGATGATCTCATTGCCCTGCTCGATGAGACCGAGGAGAGCGTGGGCGGTGTTGCTCACGGCCTCGATCTGCTCGACGGGGTTGTTGCCGAGGGCGTTGCCGCCAAGGGCGACGACAATACGATCGGGCTTGCCAAGAGGCTTAGACATTGCTGGAATCCTTTCTGTAAAAGGCCTACAACCCATTAATAACCCGTGTCCGTGCGATACACGAGTTTATTAAGGTTTATATTCCTGTTATCCCTTATTTTATTCATTTTGAAAACAGTTGAACGGTGAACGGTCATTTTTACCCGCTCAACGTAAAGAAGCCCAGCTTAGGCATATCTACGCCATTTACGTGCGACTTTATTTTAATAGAGCAGGGATTAGACCAGATTATGCAAACTATATCTCTGCTAAACACAAAACAGACAGCGTAATATCTTACTCGCACTATACGAGATTCTATGCATTAATAAGACGAGTATGCACCCCTGCAAAAACATGGGGCTTTTCATTCAGCATAAGGAATAAAGATGAGCTCCAAAAAGGCAACCAGCCCCAAAGCACAGGGATAGAAGGCAGCAACAGCCAAAACCTCCATCCATCCCCAAAGTGGCGCGAGGTTTCGCGGCAAAGCCGCGAAACAGCGAAAGGGACAAAAGGCCCCCTCAGCCACGCCCTTCATTCAGCCACACAATCCGAGAACGTAGTCGTAGCAGGATCTGAGGGCTGACCTTCGCGGACACTCCGCAGGACGAAAGAACCCCCGCCGCACGAAGTGCGCAGCGGGGGTTCTTTCATGTCCGAGGACGTCCGCGAAGGTCAGCCCTCAGATCCTGCGGTGGGAGACCTAGGCCTCGTTGTACACCGTCTTGAGCTTCAGCAGGTGAGCGTAGCGGTCCATGGCGGCCTGCTCGTTCTCCTTGAAGAGCTCCTCGGCGCGCTCGGGGAAGGAACGCGTCAGCGAAGCGTAACGGGCCTCGTTCATCAGGAACTCCTGATAGCCGCCCGCGGGCTCCTTGGAATCGAGCGAGAACTTCTTACCGGCAGCAGCCTCGGGGTTGAAGCGGAAGAGGTTCCAGTAACCGCACTCGACAGCCTTCTTCATCTCGGCCTGGCAGTTCTGCATGCCGCCCTTCTTGATGGAGTGCATCTCGCAGGGGCTGTAGCCGATGATGAGGGACGGGCCGTCGTAGGCCTCGGCCTCGTGGATGGCCTTGAGGGTCTGAGCCGGGTTGGCGCCCATGGCGACCTGCGCCACGTAGACGTAGCCATAGCTCATAGCGATCTCGGCCAGGGACTTCTTCTTGGTCACCTTACCGGCAGCGGCGAACTGAGCGACCTGGCCCAGGTTCGAGGCCTTGGAGGCCTGACCGCCGGTGTTGGAGTAGACCTCGGTGTCGAAGACGAAGACGTTGACGTTGTGGCCGGAAGCCAGGACGTGGTCCAGGCCACCGAAGCCGATGTCGTAGGCCCA
>CABUTP010000040.1 GCA_902494545.1 uncultured Collinsella sp.
GCCGGGTCGCGGTAGGTGTAGAACGCCGCCTGGCGCTCGCCGGCAGCGCGGAATCCGCAGCCGTACGCACCGCCCTTCACGCGGATCTCGTTCCACAGGTAGTCGTAGGAGAGCGCGTTGGCGGCAACCGCCCAGGCGCCCGTCACGTCAATGCCCAGGCGACGCGGGTCGCACGCGCTTGCCGCAAAGCAGATGTCGCTGGGGATGACAAAGGCCTCGTGGCGGTCGCGCGGCGTCGGCACCACGAGCGCGTCGCTGGTAGCGCCGTCGCTCGCCCCCAGTCCCAGGTCGCCCGCGGCGTCCCAGTACGCGTCAAAGTCCTCATCGCTGCCGGTAAAGCTCGCCAGGCAGCCGTCGGCCACAAAGATGCGGCCTGCCAGCGCGGCAAGCTTGGCACGCAGCCCGTCCAGGCGCTCGTCAAAGTGCTCGAGCAGATCGCGCAGGAACAGATAGAAGTCCACGCCCGAAAGCTGCTCGCGAACCACGGCCGAAGGCGAGCTGTAGCTCATCGCGCGGCCGAGCGCCGCCGAGTGGCCGTTGTTGATAAAGCCCTGCTCAAGCCCAATGCGAATCTGCGTGAGTACGTCGCGCACGCGGTCGGCGTCGGCATCGAGCAACAGCGTGCTCGACCACACCTCGCGCGGCAGGCTCGCCAGCGCGTCGATCTTTTCGGACAGGGCGCCGGCGCTCACCAGCAGGTAGGGGCGCACGCCGTCCACGTCGGGCTGCGTCATGACCTCGGTCGTAAAGCTCAAAAAGCCCAGCTTGCCGGCGAGCAAGTTGTCGAGCTCCTCGGCCGAGTGCTCGCGCGTGGGCAGCTGCTTGAGCAGACGGCAGAGCAGCGTCACGTAGGGCAGGTCCTCAAATGCGACGCAGCTCAGGTCGAAGTACTGCATGGCGTAGGCCAGGCGGTTGGTGGGGATGCCGTGGCGCAGACAGGGGATGGGCGCGGTCGTGTCCACAACGAGCGGCGGCTCGGGGCGCGCCTCGCCAATGTCGGACACGCGCAGACGCGGTAGCGTGGCCTTGTCCTCGGGCGTGTCCTCGGCCTCCTGCGCGGCACGCAGCGCGGCCGTGCGCTCGACCACGTCCGCCAGCTCGGCATCGGTCATGGCGTCGCGCTTGGCAGCCAGCTCGGCAGCTTCGGCGCCCTCCGCACCCTCCGCAGCGTCTATCGGAACCAGCTCGACCAGAGCCATGTGGTCGTTTTCCAGCACGAGCTCGCGCAGCAGGTCCTCAAAGTAAGTGCCGTTCAGCTCGCCGCGCAGTTCCTCGTACACCGGGCCATACTTGAGCGCCAGCGTCGCAGCGTCGTCATCGTAGAGCCACGTGCTCAACGCGTCGCACGCAATGGCCACGCCGTCGGCGATGCCATAGTCGCGCTGGCGCAGATCGTACTCGTTGCTGCTGATGATGGCTTCCAAGCGCTCGCGCGGAACGCCGTGCTCACACAGGTCGCGGCAGGCGTCCTGGAACACGCGACGCAGCTCACGCGCCACGCCGGGCTGCGCGTTTTGCAGCATGATGAGCTCGTAGGGCTGCAGACTCTCGGCCGCGGTATAGCTCACCACGTTGCCGCCCAGGCCGGCGGCCAGAATGGCCTTCTTAACCGGTGCTTCGTTGGAACCCAACAGTGCCTCGAACAGGATATCCGCCGCGATCGTGCGCTTGCGGTCGAGCGCGCTGCCCAGCACAAGGCCCAGGCCTACCAGGGCGTTTTCGGGCGTGGTGGCCATCTCGACGCGCTTATACTCGCAGGTCACAGGCTCCTGCACGTCCAGCGGATTGGGCGCCAGCGTAGACGGGTCCTCGCCGGCGGCAACGGCAGCGTCCATGCGGCGGCTCGCAGCGCTCGGCTGCGACAGATAGCGCTCGTCCAAAAAGGCCAGCGCGCGGTCCACGTCCAGGTCGCCGTAGAGCGTGATGTAGGAGTTGGAAGGATTGTAGTGGCGCGCGTGCGTGTCCAGGAACTGCTCGTAGGTGAGCGCGGGAATCGCGCGCGGGTCGCCACCGCTCTCGTGCGCATAGGCGGTGTCGGGATAGAGCACGGCGTTGACGGCGTCGTCCAGCACACTCATGGGGTCGGACAGCGCGCCCTTCATCTCGTTGAACACCACGCCGTTATAACGCAGCGTGCCCTCGCGCAGGCTCGCGGAGCTGCCGTCGCCCTCGCCCTCGGCGCTCTCCGGCAGGTCCAGCTCGTAGTGCCAGCCCTCCTGCTCAAAAATGGTGGGCTTGGTATAGATGGCCGGGTTGAACACCGCGTCCAGGTACACGTCCATCAGGTTGTACAAATCCTGCTCGTTGGTGGTGGCAACGGGGTAGATGGTCTTGTCGGGGTAGGTCATGGCGTTGAGGAACGTCTGCATGGAGCTCTTGATCAGGTCGACAAACGGCTCCTTGACGGGAAACTTGGCCGATCCGCACAGCACCGAGTGCTCAAGAATATGGAACACGCCGGTGGAGTCGGCCGGCGGCGTCTTAAAGCCAATGGCAAAGGCCTTGTTTTCGTCGTCGCACGCCAGGTACAGCAGGCGAGCGCCCGATGCGGTGTGGCGCAGCACGTAGGCGTCCGAGTCGAGCTCGGGCACGGTCTCGCAGCGCTCGACGGCAAAACCGTGGCAGGTGGTACCGGGCACCAGCAGCGCGGCAGCAGCGGCGCGCGGGTCGGTTGAGGTGGTGGGCATATGCAGTCTCCTTTGACGCCCCAGCGGGGGCGAATCGAGTCGAATCCTCGAGAGTATACCCATATGGGGCCACGGCTCTGCGACGAACTGAAGACGATGTGGGTGGACTAGCCTAGCTAGGTTGATAACGAATGCCGCGGGTAGCCGCTGCACCCCGCTAAAGTGAAATAACACCCCGTTTACCGAATCATTTAGGAAATATATGGACTCCTAAAAAGTTCTAATACAATATAAGTCATCTATCTATAAGCTGCTGATTCCTTGCAAAGGTATGGTTGATATGGTTGAAGCAAATAGCGTTATCCCCCTGTACAAACAGATTGTCCGTGCGCTCTCTGATTCGATCGCCAACGGCACGTACCGCCCGGGAGATAAGCTTCCGACCGAGGCGGAGCTCATCGAGCAATTTGGCGTGAGCCGAATAACGGTTCGCTCCGCAATTAAAGAAATGGAAGATGCTGGGCTTGTTGAGAGGGCCCGCGGCAAGGGCACATTCGTTTCGTCGGACACACAGATGTATGCCGCGGACGACCGTGAGAGCTTTACCCATTCGTGCCAGCTTGCGGGAAAACAGGCGTCTACCAGGGTTCTCGCAATGGGCTGGGACTTCCCAAGCCTGCGAGACGCGAAGTTCCTGGGCGTAGACGATACCCAAAAGGTATTGCGTAGTCGTCGTCTACGCCTTGTGGATGACAAGCCCACGATGCTGGAAACCAATAGCTATTCCGCTGCGCTTTCTTTTTTGGAGCATGAATCCCTCGAGGATTCGCTGATGGCGGTACTCGATCGCCAGGGGATCAAGATGGGCCCCAATACGCGTACGCTCGAGGTCTGCTATGCGAGCGAGCTCGAGGCGGCATACCTTAACGTGGAGCTGGACTCTCCACTGCTTCTGTTTGTCGATAGACGTTATGCTCCAAGCGGCGAGCCGCTTTTCATCTCCCGTCAGGTGTACTGCACCGAGCGACTGAAGTTCTATTTGTAAATTAGAGATAGATTGGTCAATTTACCGACCAATTGCTACCGTTCGCTGATTTGGAAAATAGACACACCGCGTAGGGTAGATTGCTAATATACTTTGTTATGACAATATAGTACGTCTTATTGATATTGGAGAACTCTGAATAAGATATTGCTAGCGAGTCATGGTTATCTCGCCCAAGGTATGAAGAGCTCTCTCGAGATCCTGATGGGCGCCAACGACCGAATCGAGTGTCTGTGCGCCTATGTCGATGACGACACGAGGGATGTCGCAGCGCTTATCGATGCTTGGATGGAGTCGAAGGACCCTGCCGACTCTTGGTTTGTCGTGACTGACATCTTTGGCGGCTCTGTAAACAACGAATTCATTCAGAGGCAGACCGCCGGATCGTTTACGTTGATCACCGGAATGAACTTGCCGCTGCTGGTGGAAATGGCTACACAGCTGGACTCCCTGGATGCGGACAAGGCCAAAGCTGCGGTCGAGGGATCACGTTCGTTTATCATGCTTTGTGAGGCGGCGGACATGCTTGCCGATGTCGAAGAAGAAGAGTTCTAGTTAGTTCTGGTTCGAGCCCTAGCTAAGGGCCACGCCTGTCATTACCTTTATTACGTGCGGAGATGATTACGATGATTAAGCTTACGAGAGTTGATTACCGATTGATTCACGGCCAGGTCGCCATGTCTTGGACACATGCGCTGGATGTCGATTGCATCCTGTGTGCCAGCGACGCCGTGGCAAAAGACGACATGAGAAAAGCCGCATTGAGGCTAGCTCGTCCCAACGGCGTGAAGCTCGTCATAAAAGACGTAAACGCTGCTATCGAGGCGCTCAACAGCGGCGTCACCGACAAGTATTCGCTGTTTATCATTGTCGAGACGATCGAGGATGCCTATCGCCTTGCTAAGGGTTGCAAAGACATCAAGGAGATCAATCTGGGCGGAACTCGAAAGTCTCCCGAGACCACGCTTCATCCGACCCCCGCGATCTTTGCGACCGAAACCGATGCCGAGCATATCCAAGAGCTTGTGAACGATGGCGTGGTTATCGAAATCCGTCAGGTTCCCAATGACTCAAAGGTACTTGCCAAGGACGTTTTCTAGCTGGAAACATGCCATTGTCTAGCATTTATTAACTAGGTCCTCCTTTCTTTAGCCCGTCGATTATTTGATCGGCGGGCTTTTTATTAAAGAAAAATCAAAAAAATCTGAAATAGCTCTTGCATAGTTAGTTATATAAAGTAATATAACGTCATGGGATGAATGAAGGGTTCATCCAAGTGAGTTAGGAGTAAGGGATGTTCAATTTCGATGAGCCTCGTTACGAGAAGGTTGTGAGCGATGCCCTCGCTCTCCGTCCTCAGATTGAGGCTGCCGTGGACAAGGTCTGCGAGCAGGGTTATTCCAACATCTTCTTCATCGGCTGCGGCGGCACCTGGGCCCACACGCTCCCGATGAAGTATTGGGTCGAGACCACCACGGCCGACGTCGACGTCCACTGCGAGATTGCCGCTGAGTTCCTCGCATGCCCGCCCAAGACCTTCAACAAGGACTCGGTCTGCGTCTTCTCCACCCGTACCGGCACCACCCCCGAGATCATCGAGGCCGCCAAGTTCTGCCAGGAGCAGGGTGCCCGCACGCTGATGTATGTCTCCAACGACAACACCCCGGCCACCGAGTACGCCGATTACAAGTTCTTCAGCTTCGCCGAGGACGACGTTCTGTGCGAGGCCATCTACACCTACCAGATCACGCTGGTCGCCCGCTTCCTCAAGAACGCCGGCGCCTTCCCCAAGTACGACACCTTCATGGAGGAGTTCGGCAACATCGCTCCGTACCTCATCAAGGCCAAGGACGCTCAGGACGAGCGCTGCGCCGCCATGGCCGAGGACTTCAAGGACACCGACTACCACATGGTGATCGGCTCCGGCATGCTCTGGGGTGAGGCCTACGACTACGCTATGTGCATCCTCGAGGAGATGCAGTGGATCAAGACCAAGTCCATCCACGCCGCCGAGTTCTTCCACGGCACCATCGAGCTGTGCGAGGAGGGCACGAGCCTCATCATGCTCTACGGCGAGGACGACACCCGTAAGCTCATGGACCGCGTGGACAACTTCACCCACATGCTCGCCGACGAGAAGGGCGTCCATGTCCGCGTGAACAAGTTCGACACTGCCGAGGTCGAGCTGCCGTTCAGCGACCCCGAGTTCCGCAAGATCGTCTCCCCGATGGTCACCTACACCATCACCGAGCGTCTGAGCTGCCATCTCGAGCACGTCCGTAACCACCCGCTCACCACGCGTCGTTACTATCACCAGATGAACTACTAATCCTCTCAAATTGCTGCGGTTGTCTGCAGGCGAGCTGCGCAGAATGCCTCGCCTGCAGACCTGTTTCTGGGGTTGATCGAAATGGTTGTCCAGTATCTTCTAGTTGCACTGGTCGCATTTATTGCGTCCATGGACGAGCAATTATTTGGCATTACGATGCTTGGTCGTCCGCTGTTTACGAGCCTGTTCGTTGGCTTGATCCTTGGCGATGTCCAGCAGGGCGTTATCGTCGGCGCTGCTTTGGAGTCCATGTTCATGGGCGCCATCATGGTCGGCGCGGCGGTTCCTCCCGAGGTCTATGCCTCCGGTGTGCTTGGCTGCGCGTTTGCCGTCATTACGGGTACGGGCACGGCAACTGCCGTCGCGCTCGCCCTTCCCGTCTCCGTCTTCCTTCAGGTGTGGCGCAACTTCTGCTACGCCGTTCCGGGTGCCTTTGCCTGCAAGAAGATTGAGACCGCTCTGGCAAATCGCGATCTTGCAAAGGCGAACCTGTACCATCTGACCGTCGTGCCGCTGTCGATTGGCATTCCGTCTGCACTGCTGGTGTTTTGCTCGCTGTTCTTTGGTGCCGACCTCATCAACAATGCGCTCAACGCGATTCCGCAGTTTGTGATGGACGGCCTCAACGTTGCATCCGGCGTCATGGTCTGCATCGGCTTCGCACTTCTTATTAGGACCATGGGCGATAACAAGCTGCTTCCTTGGCTGTTCCTGGGATTCATTATGGTCATCTACCTCAAGATGGACGTTATCGGCGTCGCCGCAGCTGCCATTTGCGTCGCACTGCTCCTGGCCTTCCGCGAGGGCTCGTCCGGTCCGCAGACGGTTGCTGCAGATGAAGAGGAGGACTTCTAATGGCTACCCAGAACACCGACCTCAAAGAGGCCAAGAAGGACGCGATTATGAGCCCCGATATGTATCGGAGCATGTTCCTTCGCCAGTTTACGAGCCAGTGCTCGCAGTCGTACGACAAGATGATGGCAATGGGCTTCATGTACACCATTCAGAAGCCCCTGCGAAAGATCTATCCCAACGACGACGATTACTATGCGGCGCTCGATCGCCATACCGAGTTCTTTAACATCACACCTCATGTGCTTCCGTTTGTAGCCGGCCTAACGGTTTCGATGGAAGAGCAGGCGGCTGCCGATAAGAACTTCGACACGTCCTCGATTAACGCCATGAAGGTCGGCCTCATGGGACCGCTTTCCGGCATCGGCGATTCGTTCTACTGGGGTACGTTCCGCGTGGTCGCCGCCGGCATTGGTATTGGTATCGCTTCGACGGGCAACCCGCTCGGCCCCATCGTGTACGCGCTCATCTACTCCGTGATTAACTTTGCAACGCGTATCGTCGCAGCCCATCTGGGCTACGACCTGGGAACCAAGTTCCTGCAGCAGTCCGAAGAGAACAACCTTATGTCTCGCATGACGCATGCTGCCGGTGTCCTCGGAATGACCGTCATTGGCGCAATGATTGCGGCACAGGTCTCGCTGTCCACAGCTTTGACCTTTGACGTGGGTGGTTCGGAGATTGTCCTGCAGGATCTGTTCGATTCGATCTTCCCCGGTCTGCTGCCCTTGCTGGCAACCTTTGCCTGCGTCGCCCTGTACAAAAAGGGCGTCAAGACCATTTGGATCATCTTGGGCATCTTTGCGATCTGCATCATCGGAACGGGCTTGGGAGTGTTCGCGGCGGCGTAATGTTGACTGCTATGCTCGCGCGTTGGATAACTAACTGACCGTTTGAAAACGGGGTTCGGCGTAAGGCCGGCCCCGTTTTTTGTTTGAGGGATTTTCCGACCGTTCAAAAAACCACGCTCGTTCATTACTCACGTATCTCTCATCTCTCATTCGTCACTAATACGAGAGATAATAGAAAGACGAGAGATAAATATGAGAGATAACTGAGCAGCAAAGAGACAAGAAATCACGGTATTGTCTCAATACTGATTGTTCTACCAGCAAAAACATGTTTAAATGAAACAGATGGCAGACATCTTTTCTTTCATCTCTCACTTATCTCTAATATGAGAGATAGCAGAAAGATGAGAGATAATTACGAGAGATAACTGAGAGACGAAGGAAATCTATTCGCGGCATTCTCCGCCGGGCCGAGCGAAAGGACGTGCAGATGAACGAAAACGAGCTGACCGGTCTGCTCGAGTCTTTAAGGCGCATGGGCTCGGACGATCTTAACGTCGAGGTCAAGGAGAGCGCCACGACGCTTTCTCGCGACGTATGGGAAACGGTTAGTGCATTCGCGAATACCGCTGGCGGAATTATCGTGCTCGGCGTGAGCGAGCGCGCGGGCTTTGTCCCGGTTGAGAACTTTGAGACCGAGAAGGTGCTCAACCAATTCGTAGCGGGCATGGGTGATGCCGGCGGTCGCGGAAAACTGGCCAATCCGCCCAAATACACCATTGAACGCGTGGAGCTCCAGGGCACCGTGGTTCTGGTCATCACGATTGAGGAGCTCGACCCGTCGAGCAAGCCTTGTTATGTCATAGAGCGGGGCGCTCAAGGCGGCAGCTACAAACGTATCGATGACAAAGATGTTCCGCTCTCGTCGACCGAGGTCCTGTCCTTGTCATCGTATGAACGGACGAGCCCCAGTGATCGCGATGCAGTACCCGGCGCGGTCGCAGGCGATCTTGACGAGGCCCTGGTCGACCGCACGATAGAGCGTGCTTTCTCGCTGACACCCCGTGCAATGCGCGGCGCGCCGGACAAGAAAACGAAGCTGGAGCGCCTGAATTTCCTCGACTCCCAGGGCAATGTTACTAAGGCCGGACTCCTGGCCGCGGGTGCCTATCCTCAGCAGTTCTATCCCAAGCTCTTTATCGATGTGGCGGTCTATGCCGGAACGCAGAAGGGCGCGGCGGGGTCGTTGAGGTTCATGGACCGTACGATCTGCGAGGGAACGTTGGGCGAAATGATCTCGGATGCCGTCGCGGCAATCGCCAAGAATTTGCGGCGAACCTCGACGATCCAAGGCGTCTCGCGTGTCGACTCGCTGGAGATTCCCGAGGAAGTCCTGCGCGAGGCAATCGCCAACGCCGTAATCCACCGAGAATACGGAGATCGGTTCTGTGGGCAGTCGATCGCTGTTGACGTCTTTGATGACCGTATCGAGGTGACGAACCCCGGCGGCCTATACGGAGGAAAGACTCGCGAGAACCTGTTTGACGGCAGCTCCCGATGTCGCAATGCGACGCTTGTGAAGCTCATGTCGATTGTCCCGCTGCCGGATGGCGCAGGTTCGCCGGCTGAGGGCAATGGCTCGGGCATCCCGATGATGATCGATGCCATGCGCGCGCATGGTCTGGCCGAGCCCCTGTTCTGCCCGGGGTTCGATCGGTTCAAGGTCGTACTTTACCGTTCAAAGATCGAGCCGGTCGATCATGGCGGGGGCTTAATTGTGACGGCACTCAAACACTACGGCGAGCTGGGGACGCGCGAGCTGGCAGAGCACACAGGGCTTACAATTTCCCAGGTTAGGTCGCGCGTCAACGCGCTCATTGCTCAAGGCGAGCTTGAGCCCACGGCGCCGTCGACAAGCCGCAACCGCAAATATCGACTGTCAGAGCGCGTGGGATAGATGCGTTAGTGGACGAGGCGACTCAATAATCGACCCTCGATTGGCGCCCACTAAGGTAAAGCGGTTGTTGCCCAGTCGACGGTGATGCTAAAGACTCGGCTTACGCCGGCATGGCCGCGAACCCGTCCATCAAGAACAGCC